>JAYVZC010000136.1:0-24877 GCA_043783695.1 Bacteroidota bacterium | reverse complement strand
CGACAATACAACATTTGCAAACACAGGAATTTCAGTTAAACTAAAAGCTACTAAAAGAATACTGATAGGGTGAAACGATTTCATTTGGACCTCCTTTTTTAAGAACTTTATTCTTATAACGGAGAAACAGGATGAAGATACATATGAAAGAAAAAATATTTTGGAAAGGGGCTTAACTTAGCTCTGAAAAAATAAAGTCTTAGACGGCACTCGGACTGACGTCACACTGAGCATTCTGCGCTGAAGCAGACACTATCGAAGTGCGTTATCACGCACAGAATAGATTCCAGACAGTCTCTTCAAAACCAATAAAAATAGCATCTTCACGCACTTCAAGTGGATAAGGTTGAACAAAATCTCCTCCTCCACTTTTTGCTCTTCCTGTTTTTAAATCAAAATGATAACGATGTACAGGACAAACCACACTCCCTTGATCGGTGCAAAAACCATTACCGAGTGAGGCGCCATTGTGAGGACACTTATCGTTAACAGCAAAAAAACCTTCTGAAGTATGAGCTATACAAACTTTTTTCTTTCCAACCTGGATGGTAGCGACCTTACCAACTGCTATTTGATTGTTTGCAGTAGTAAGTGAGTCAAATAATTTTATCCAAGTTGTTTGTTTTTTGAATAGCATTTATATTCTTATTCCAATAACTAAAACATCATCAATTTGTTCCAAATTACCTATCCATTTACCAAAGGCAGTGGTTAATGCTTCTTTTTGTTCTGCTCCACTTTTTTTATGATTTTCAAGCAATAATGCCTGGAATGGTTTGTACTTGAATTTTTTTCCTGAAGCACCACCAAACTGATCAGCATATCCATCTGAAAAAAGATAGATCATATCTCCTTTTTGAACAGGAATTTCGTGGCACTTAAACATTCTAACGGTGCTATCTATAAATGCACCAACCGGAAATTTATCAGCAGTAAATTCAATTACTTTATTATCTCTGACCAACCATAAGGGATTAAAGGCCCCAGAGTATTCCACCACCATTTTATCGGAATTGAATGAACAAAGAGCAATATCCATTCCATCCGTCACAAAAGAATCGACATCACCTTTTTGCTGCAAAACCTTTGTTAATCCTTTATTAATTGAATTTAAAATTGCAGCGGGCTGAGTGATGGCATATTCATTTACAGCTTGAGATAATAAATTACAGCCAATAATTGACATAAAAGCTCCTGGAACACCATGCCCGGTACAATCTGCTGCTGCAATTAATGAAAGATCTCCGAATTTTTCAAACCAATAAAAATCTCCACTCACAATATCTTTGGGTTTAAATAAAATAAATCCATCATCAAAATAATTTGTAAGTGTATTTTCTGGTTTTAAGATGGCAGTTTGCAAACGCTTTGCATAACGAATACTATCCGTTATGTCTTTATTTTTTTCTTCAACAATTTTATTCTTTTCCTCAATTTGAAGATTTTTTTCCTCCAGTTGAAGATTTGCTTTTTGTTTTTGCTTATATCCTCTAAAGATAAAAAATGCTAAAGAAACCAGCAATACAGACAATGCACTGACAGAGTATATAATAATACGCTGACGATTCGAATTCAGATCCTGAATATCAACAGTTTGTTTTAAAATTTGGTTTTCTTTTTCTTTCTTCTCCGTATCGTATTTCGTTTGCATTTCGGCAATCTGTTTACTAGACTCCTCATTCAAAAGGCTATCCTTGGCATACATAAAAAGCTGATGATTTATATATGCTTTTTCAAAATCTCCTGAAGCCTCATAAATATTCGCTAATTCCTCATAGCACAATTTCATTTTTTCAGTAGATTGAATTTGTTTCGAAATTGCCAAAGCACTATCGAGAGAAATAATCGCTTTATTGTAATCCTTTTCCTTGCGATAGATCTCTCCGATATTCTTCAACAACAAAGCCTTATCTTGCATTTTACCAAGCTCTTCAACTAATGTAAGCGCACTAAGGTATTCTTTCAATGCTAAGGGATAAAAACCTTCATTCACATAAACAGAACCAATATTAATGTGAGCACCCGAGATTTGTTCCTTATCTCCTATTTCAACACTTAACTTTAAGGCTCGATTAAAGAATTCCAAGGCTTTATCCGTTTTATTCTGTTCAGAATAAACATTTCCTATATTACTCAAACAAGCTATAATATCATCTTTCTCTCCCAACAGCTCGTAATAGGTAATCGCTTGTTGCCAATAGTCAGAAGCCTTTCCCAAATTTTTCTGATAATAGTAAATCGCACCTATATTATTCAAACAGTTCCCAATATCTCTGCTCTTATTTAGGGATTCACTAATATGTAATGATTTCAAATAATATTGTAACGCTTTATTGTAGTTCCCTAAAGCCAAGTAAACATTACCAATACCAAGCATCGCTTTCCCTTCTCCCTCCCTGTCGCCAATTTCTACCCGAATGGCCAGCGCCTTTTTATAATTTTTCAGACCCAACTCATATTCTCCACGGTTGATGTAAATGTTTGCAATATTAATGAATGAATATGCACTTCCGCTTTTATAATTTACTTTTTCGGAAATGCTCAAAGCCTGATTTGCATATTCCATGGCCTTGATGGGATCATTGCTTTGAAATTCAGAACTAAGTTGATTGAGCAAATTTGCTTTTGAGGTATCTGCCTTAGCACTTTCCAGTGTCTTCTGGAGTTCCAAAGTCCTTGTATTTTGGGCATAAAATGAAAAACTACTTATTAAGAGTATAAAAATTGCAACTCTAAATTTGATCATATTATTCATATTCCAAAAATATCGATATTTTTTTGTTATTTACAATATTTAATTATATTTGCTACACATCAATTATATTAACTAAAAACTAAGACGTATGGCTACAGGAACAATTATCATTAAAAACCCGAATGGGAAAAGTGGAACTTTTAGAGTTATAACAGTTGGTCCGGACGATGAGTGTGACATTCCTGGTTGTCAAGGCAAGGATATCACATTTGTTGATCCTCATGGAGACAGTGGAGTAACGCAAGGAGGAAATGCAGTAGGAAGAATTGTCGATGCTGGTCAATCAGGAGTTATGATCGTTATTAATCTTCAACCAAATTAGATTTTAAAAAAATTATGAGTAAAAAAGGATGAAGATTAATCTTCATCCTTTTTTAATTTATCAATAAACTATTTCGTAAGGAAATTTTGAATATTTTTTTCTACTCTTTCCTGAACATTATCAGCATCTACCTTTACAAATTTCTCACCTACAATATTCTCATACAATTCAATATACCTCTCAGAAATAGAAGCAATAATTTCAGGAGTCATTTCTGGAATTTGTTGTCCATCTTTTCCTTGAAACCCATTTGCCATCAACCATTCACGAACAAATTCTTTTGAAAGTTGTTTTTGCGCCTCTCCTTTGGCTTGTCTTTCTGAATATCCTTCTTTATAAAAATAACGCGATGAATCAGGAGTGTGAATTTCATCAATAAGATAAATTGTTCCATCTTTTTTTCCGAATTCATACTTGGTATCTACCAGTATTAAGCCCATTTTTGTGGCCATTTCGGTTCCTCGTTGAAATATGCCACGAGTATATTTTTCCAGTTGCCCATAATCTTCTTTCGAAACAATCCCTTGTTTCAAAATTTCTTCTCTTGAAATATCTTCATCATGCCCAACAGAAGCTTTTGTAGTTGGAGTGATGATTGGCTCTGGAAATTTATCATTCTCTTTCATTCCATCAGGCATTGCAACACCACAAATCATTCTTTTACCCAATTTGTATTCGCGCCAAGCATGCCCTGATAAATATCCACGAATTACCATTTCTACTTTGAATGGCTCACAAAACAAACCGACAGTTACCATTGGATCGGGAACGGCTATTACCCAATTTGGAACTATATCTTCAGTTGCTTTTAAAAATTTAGCAGCAATTTGATTTAGCACTTGTCCTTTATAGGGAATTCCTTTAGGAAGAACCACATCAAAAGCGGAGATACGATCGCTCACGACCATTACCAATTGCTTGTCATCAATATTATATACATCTCTCACTTTTCCCTTGTAAAAATTTTTTTGCTTCGGAAAATTAAATTTTGTTTCGGTTATTGCTTCCATTTTTTTAAAAAATTGTTGATTTGTTGATTTAGAGAATTGGAGAATTTATTTTATTTAAATTTTAAAATTGCCTACTGCATATTGTCTATTTTTTATTTCTTATTGCTTATCGTACATCTCAATAATCTTCTTCACCAATTTATGTCGAATTACATCTGTTCCATCTAACTCCACAATATCAATTCCTTCCACATTTTTTAAAAGCCTTATTGCTTGAGGCAATCCTGATGGTTGATGTTTTGGCAGATCTATTTGCGTTAAATCCCCTGTTATCAGAAATTTTGCAGAAGAGCCCATTCTGGTTAAAAACATTTTTAATTGCCCTTCCGTTGCATTTTGCGCCTCATCCAAAATCACAAAAGCGTTATCCAATGTTCTTCCCCGCATAAAAGCTAAAGGTGCAATTTGAATTACTCTGTTTTCTAGATAATAAGTCAATTTTTCAGGAGCAATCATATCTCCCAATGCATCATACAAAGGCTGCATATATGGGTCTAACTTCTCTTTCAGATCTCCAGGTAAAAAACCTAAATTTTCTCCTGCTTCTACAGCCGGTCTCGTTAAAATTATTTTTTTTACTTCTTTGTTTTTTAGTGCTCGAACAGCTAAAGCAACTGCAGTATATGTTTTCCCTGTACCAGCCGGACCAACTGCAAAAAGCATATCATTTTTTATAATGGCATCCACCATTTTTCTTTGATTTTCTGTTCTCGCTTTTACAACTAAACCGCTGTTCCCAAAAACAATTACATCAAGACTGTCAGCACTTTCAGAATTGCCATTTTTTTTATTTGAATTACCATTTAAAATTTGTTCGATGGCATTTTCTGTCAGATTTCCAAAACGATTATAATAAGCAATCAAAATATTTATAACCATTTCGAATTGATTCAACTCCTCTTCTTCACCACTGGCTTTAATGATCTCACCCCTTGCTACAATTTTCAATTTAGGAAAACGTGTTTTAATCAACTCTAATTTAGAGTCGTTCACACCATAGAGATTCACCGGTGAAATATCTTCAAGTATGATCTTCTTCTCGCTCAAGCTTCAATAATATTAAACTAAAAAAATGATTTTTTTTCTTAGAAAGGACGAAAATAACATATTTTTGTGTATTCTTAGGGTTAAACGGAAAGCGAAAAATCACAATTTACTAACAAATGGCCATCATCACTCTTACAACAGATTTAGGATTGAAAGACCATTATGTTGGTGCCATAAAAGGTGCTATACTAAGCCAGATTCCAGATGCAAGCATTATTGATATTTCCCATCAAGTACCTATATACAATATACAAGACGCATCTTACATAATCAAAAATGCTTATCCAAATTTTCCAAAAGGAAGTATTCACATCATTGGAATAAAAGCAGAGCAAACCAAGCAGTCGTCACACGTTATCGTATTTTCTGACGGACATTATTTTATTGGTGCTGATAATGGAATTTTTTCTTTTTTAGATACTGCAATCGATAAGATAATAGAATTGCCGGCAACCATTTCAACCTTTCCTACTCGCGATGTTTTTGCTTTAGTTGCTAGTGAAATGGCGGGCGGAAAAAAGATAGAAGAGTTCGGCAAAGAAAAAGAAAATTTATTAGAACGAATGCCTTTCAGAGCAACCACCATGAGTGATATGATCAGAGGTACCGTTGAATATATCGATTCGTATGGCAACGTTATGTGTAACATCTCTCAAAATTTATTCAATCAAATAGGAAAAGGAAGAGGATTTAAAATTGAATTTGCCAGATATGAGATTCTCAAAATGAGCAAAACATATAACGATGTTCCCGAAGGAGAAATATTAGCATTATTCAACTCTGCCAATCAATTGGAAATTTCTATGAACAGCGACAGAGCAAACAGTATGCTCAATTTAAAATTAAACGATTCAATAACCATTCGCTTTCAATGATTATTCGCATCGTTAAAATGACTTTCAATCCCGAAAAGGTAAATGAGTTTTTGGAAATTTTTAAAAACTCAAAACACTTGATTCGCAGTATGTCTGGATGCAGTCATTTGGAATTATTGAATGATGCGAATGACACAAATGTGTTTTTCACTTATAGCTATTGGGATTCGGAAAATGACTTGAACAGTTATCGAAATTCTGAAATTTTTGCAACTGTTTGGAGTAAAACAAAAAATTTATTTATTGCAAAAGCAGAAGCCTGGAGCGTTGAACAAAAAGTTGCTTTATAATTTACAAAAAAACACAATTAAGAAAACAAATCAAACAAATTAACGATAAGCAATTCCCCTCCTTGGAGGGGCTAGGGGTGGGAAATTCGATGAAGAGAATCATAATTCCATACAATCCAAATCTTAAAAGACTAGCCAAACAATTAAGGGAGAATATGACCCTTGGTGAAATTTTGTTATGGAACAAGATAAAGCAAAATCAAATGATGAATTATGATTTTGATAGACAGCGACCTATAGATGAATTCATAGTCGATTTTTATTGTAAAGATTTGATGCTAGCAATAGAGATTGATGGATACAGCCATTTTAATGAAGATGCTTACTACAAAGATCTTATTAGACAAAAAAGATTAGAACAACTTGGAGTCACGGTATTAAGATTTTTTGATGCTGATGTAAAAAAGGATATGAATAATGTATTGCGTGCTATTCAAATTACAATCGAGGAAATGGAAGAAATCGCCACTAAAAATGAATACCCTACTAAACCCCAAAGACCCACCCCTAGCCCCTCCAAGGAGGGGAATTGATTTCGCTGAAAACAAAATTAACAGATACTAATATTTATATCAACCTAAACTCCTTCACTTAATTCCAGCCATCTCAATGATTTTTCATCAAGCTTGGAAATAATCTCACCAACTTGTTCGCTCCATTTTACAACATCATCATGATTGTCAGTGCTGGCATTTAACAGTACACTAATTTTTTCTTTTTCTAATTCTAAATTTGAAATTTCTTTTTCAAGTTGATCGTATTCCAGTTTTTCCTTGAAGCTTAATTTCTTTTTATTTGCATTCGTCTCAATAGTTTTCTTTTCTATGGTCACACTGAGCGGAGTCGAAGTGTCATCAATACCATTTTGCGACACAACAGCTTGTCCCGATTTCGATGCAGCTTTATCTTCTAATTCTTTTTTATCACGATACTCAGTATAGTTACCCGGAAAATCACGCAATACTCCTTCACCTTCAAACACAAATAAGTGATCCACCATCTTATCCATAAAGTAACGATCGTGCGTTACAATTAACACACAACCTTGAAAATTCGTTAAAAAATCTTCCAACACACTTAATGTTACAATATCTAAATCGTTAGTCGGCTCATCTAAAATTAAAAAGTTTGGATTTTCGATGAGAACAGTCATCAAATATAATCTTCGTCTTTCACCGCCACTCAGCTTTGAAACGTAGCCATATTGAACATCTGGTGGAAATAAAAATTTTGTCAACAAACCCGATGCTGAAAGTTTTGAGCCATCTGCTAAAGGAATAAATTCAGCAATGTCCTTTACTACATCAATTACACGTTTATCTGCATTTAACTTCAATCCTTCTTGAGAATAGTATCCAAATATTATGGTTTCACCGGATGTTATAGTTCCTGCATCTGGTTGTTCTAAGCCCATAATCATATTTAAGAAAGTAGATTTACCTACTCCATTTTTTCCAATAACGCCAATCTTCTCCCCTTTTTTAAAAATGTAAGAAAATTCATTTACAATTTTTGTTTTGTCAAATGCTTTTTTGATTTTTACAAACTCAAGAATTTTTCCACCAATTCGAGACATTTTAACGCCCAGCGCAAGCTTTTCTTCTGTTTGTTTACTAAATGCTTTTTCCTTTGTTACCTCAAACTGATCAACTCTATATTTTGCTTTCGTTCCACGAGCCCTTGGCATTTTTCTTACCCATTCTAATTCTCTTCTGAATAAATTTTTCGCCTTATCAATCTCACTGTTTTCCATCGACTCACGTTCCGCTTTTTTCTCAACAAAATATTGAAAATTTCCTCTGTAGTGATGTAAATTCCCATTATCAATTTCTATGATCTCTGTGCAAACGCTATCCAAAAAATAGCGATCGTGAGTAACCAATAGCAATGTCATGTCTTTGGAAACAAGATAATTTTCCAGCCACTCAATCATCTCTACATCCAAATGGTTAGTAGGCTCATCAAGAATTAACAAATGTGGTTCATCAATCAAAACTTTAGCTAAAGCAACACGCTTTTTTTGTCCGCCCGACAAGGTCCCGATTTGTTTGTCTAAAAAAGCAATTTTTAATCTTTGTAAAACTTCTTGAACTTTTGCCTCAAAACCCCATGCATCAAGCTTATCCATTTGCGAGGTGCATAATTGAAGTCTATCCGATGTTTGATCATTATACTCTTTTTCAAATGCAACCAGTGCTTCTTCGTAATCCCTAACAGCATTCAGCATAGGATTATTAGAATTGTAGATAGCTTCTAAAACGGTATCGTTTGCATCAAAAATTGGATTTTGATCCAAGTATGTTACTATAATATCCTTGCGAAAAGTAAAGCTGCCTTCATCTGCAATTTCTTTCCCTACAAGAATTTTAAGGAGTGTTGATTTTCCGGAACCATTTTTTGCTATCAAAGCAATACGGTCGCCTTGGTTTAATCCAAAACTAATTTTATTAAATAAGGGCTTTGTTCCAAATGATTTGGAAACTGCTTCGACTGATAAATAATTCAAGTTTAAAACGCTATTAATGTTCTAAATTTATTTTTAGAAGGCGCAAAGGTAGGTAAAATAAGTCTGTTAAGCGTTATACAAACAGGGCAATTGCATTATAAATTTAGTATTGACTAAATATTAATTATCCCAATCAGCTAACTTTCTTAGTTAATAGAATTAACAACCTATTTAAACTCAATTTTCAACTGATCGGGGAGTTGTTTGAAGCTTTTTCGGTGATGTTTTGTAATACCATATTTTTCAATCGCTTTCCTATGGCTTGCTGTTGCGTATGCTCTGTTATGCAACCAATCGTATTGAGGAAATTGTTCGTGTAATTCATCCATTAAATCGTCACGATATGTTTTGGCGAGAATGGATGCTGCTGCTATACTTAAATATTTTCCATCGCCTTGAATGATACAAGTGTGTGGGATTTTCTTGTATTTATTAAATCGATTCCCATCAATAAGCAAACTTTCCGGAATGATTTTTAATTGGTCAAGCGCTCGATGCATTGCTAAAAAAGATGCATTCAATATATTAATTTCATCTATTTCATCCACACTAACAATGCCAACGGCCCAAGCTATGGCTTCTTTCTCAATGATAGGGCGTAATTGTTTTCTTTGTTTATCGGTTAATTTTTTAGAATCATCCAATAATTTATTTTTGAAATTTTTAGGAAGTATAACTGCAGCAGCGTGAACAGGTCCTGCCAAACAGCCTCTACCAGCTTCATCGCAACCCGCTTCAATTAATGTTTTATCGAAATATTTTTTTAACATTATGCCTTCATTGTTTTCTCAATGCATTCCCATAATGCATCAGCTGTTTTATCCCAATTAAAATGGAGTTTTCTTTTTCTACCTTTTTCGACAAGTGCAGTACGCATATCTTCATCTTTATACAAATAAATCATAGCATTACTAATGGAGTCGACAGAAAACGGGTCAACTAAAAGTGCAGCATCACCAGCTACTTCAGGCATGGAAGTAATGTTACTCGTGATAACAGGTGTATCGCAATTCATCGCTTCTAAAATGGGAATTCCAAAACCTTCGAAATAAGGAATGTAAGTCATTGCCAATGCGGAAGCTATTATGTGATGCAAGTCTTTAGTTTCTATACGACCAGTAAAAATAACATCTTCTTTGAATTTCATATTGATGTAAGTGCTCTTTATTTCGCTTGTCCAGCGATACTTTTCGCCTACAATTACCAATTTAACATCATTTTTTTCGGATGCTTTAAATTTATCGAATGCTTCAAATAAGCGAGAAATATTTTTGCGCGGTTGTAGTGCTCCAACAAATAAAAAGTAGTCGCATTTGTCTGATATTTTTTGTTTTGTAATCTGTTGAAGTTCTCTGCTTATAGGTTTGTACATTTCGTTACAACCATTATAAACAACATCTATTGAGTTTGCATTAATTTTGTAACAGTTTATGATATCTTTTTTTGAAAACTCCGAAACGGTAGCAATACGAGTTGCTTTACGTGCAAATTTTGGAAAAAATCGGGTGTAATATTTTCTTACTATCCAAGAAACATCTTTTGGATGGTGTTCAAAATTGATATCGTGAATAACAGCCAATTGTTTACAATTCGCCTTGAGCGAAAGATAACCATCAGGAGAAATAAATAAATCGGGCTTGAATTTGTTTAAAAAATTGGCAACAGAAAACTCAAACCACCAATAAAATAAAATAGGATGTCGTGCTTTGGGCGATAAAATAAGAGGAGTGACGTTGTCTGAAAAGATGAACTCTTCATCAAAGTCTCTATCAAAAAGAAAAATAAAATGATGCTCCGGATGTCTGTTAGTAATACGTTTAAGTGTTTCAAACGCAAACCAACCAATTCCTTCTAACTTGTTATCTATAAGTAATCGTGTATTTACTACTATTTCCATGATTGTTGAAACGAAATTAAGATTTTTTGTCGCTAAGGCGCACAAGGGAATTGTTATTTTTTAAATTAGTATAATCTGTTTTAATTATCAAATTCTCTTAGTTAAAATCAGAAACGGCAAAATAGATGCGAATACAATCTCGAAGACTTAAAACTCAATCTCTCTAACATTGGTTATTACGGAGATATTCACCTTTAAAACATTACTAGGAAGCAATTCTGCTATTTTCTCTGGCCATTCAATAAAACAAAAGGCATCCGAATAAAAATATTCTTCGTAGCCCATATCATAGGCTTCACTGATGTTATTAATTCTATAAAAATCAAAATGATAAATTTTCTTTCCTGATGTTGAATGATATTCATTCACTAAAGAAAAAGTCGGACTACTAATATTTTCTTTCACTCCTAATTCTTCACAAATGGCTTTAATCAAAGTGGTTTTACCAGCACCCATTTCTCCGTAAAAAGCAATGACCCTTTTATCAGCAAATGCTTTGATGAGCTCTCTGGCGGATAGTGGCAAATCGGTTATTGTGTTGATGGTGACTCTAGACATGATAGTGATAAAATAAGAACTCAGGTTTTATGATTAAAATGATTTTTTATTTTCCGAATAGAGATGTGCTTAGGATAAATTATAATTCTTATTTTTTTACGTAAAGAATTGCATTTCCAGTTATCCTATGCCCTTTATATTTCCATTGAGATTCAGAAATTTTTTTTATCGAATTTTCTTTTGTCTTTTTCACTAAAATGGAATTTTCTGAAAACCAATTCTGAAATTCTTGACTTTTGTATTTCTCTTTTGCATACCCAACACCTTGCCTATCCCTCAAAACACATAACGAACCAGGAGAAATTACTCTTAAGCTATCAGGAAAATTTTTATATTTCACATACAACGTATCTGTTGTTTGATTTTTTACACTATACTGAAGTTTATAGTATGGATCGCAACTATAAAAGAGAATACCGATAAAAATCGAAAGTAAATATTTCATACAGATTCGTTAATTCGTTTTAATTCGTTATCCGTAACCTATTTGGGACTTAATGTTATAAATGGAATGACCATCTCCTCCAAGCTCAAGCCACCATGCTGAAAAGTGTTTCTATAATAACTAACATAATGATTAAAGTTATTTGGATAAGCAAAAAATTTATCTTCTTTCACAAACACAAATGCTGTACTTACATGTTGTTTCGGCAAAAATGCATCAGCAGGATTTCTAACTTCAAACACATCTTTTTTTACATAATCCAAAC
Organism: Bacteroidota bacterium; assembly: GCA_043783695.1. Classification (GTDB taxonomy): domain Bacteria; phylum Bacteroidota; class Bacteroidia; order 2-12-FULL-35-15; family 2-12-FULL-35-15; genus 2-12-FULL-35-15. The sequence goes on along the minus strand of JAYVZC010000136.1, from coordinate 12,907 downwards.
TTTTTCCTTGTTTGTAACGCAAATTTGTATTTACATTTTTGTCGCCAACAACTTTGGAAGGTTCCGTAACTTTAATTGTTCCATGATCGGTTGTGATAACTAATTTGCATTTTTTTGCAGCAATTTGCTTGATGATATCATGCAAAGGGGAATTTTCAAACCAGGACACAGTTATGGAACGATAAGCTTTTTCGTCATCTGCCAATTCACGAATAACTTCCATCTCGGTACGTGCGTGAGAAAGCATATCCACAAAATTGTATACAATCACATTCAATTTATTCTGCATCAAATTACCCATGTTCTCCGACAAACGTTTGCCCGCAGCATGATTCGTAATTTTATTATAACTCATCTTAACATCCTTACCCAAACGTTTTAATTGTTCAGCCAACAATTCTTCTTCATGCATATTTTTTCCGCCTTCATCTTCATCATTCAACCATAATTTAGGAAAACGTTTTTCAATTTCACTTGGCATCAATCCGGCAAAAAAGGCATTACGAGCGTATTGTGTGGCTGTTGGCAAAATTGCGCTGTACAAATCTTCTTGCTCCACTTTAAAATATTCAGAAACAATAGGTTGAATCATTTTCCACTGATCGTAACGTAAATTATCTATCAATACCACAAATGTTGTTTCGTGTTTATCCAACAATGGAGCCACTTTCGCTTTAAAAATAGTATGAGAAAATAATGGCGGATTTGGTATTTTTCCATTTAACCAACCAATATAATTGTTCTCAATAAATTTTCCGTACAACTTATTTGCTTCCGCTTTTTGCATCTTCAAAATCTCCATCATACTCTCATCCTTACTCGTATCCAACTCCAACTCCCAATACACTAATTTTTTATAAACTTCCACCCACTCCGGCCAGCCTAATCTATCACCCATTGTCATTCCTATCTGGCGAAATTCTTGCTGATAATTTGAAGTAGTTTTTTCAGAAATCAAACGTTTATTATCTAATGTCTTTTTTAATGAAAGCAATATTTGATTAGGATTAACGGGCTTTATTAGATAATCCGAAATTTTTGAACCAATTGCATCTTCCATCAAATACTCTTCTTCACTTTTTGTAATCATAATCACCGGCAAGTCAGAATGCTTTGATTTCAAGCGATTTAAAGTCTCTAAGCCAGAAAGTCCAGGCATATTTTCGTCCAGCAAAACAACCGAAAAATTATTTTTTTCAACCAATTCCAAGGCTTCATCACCGCTGGTAGCCGTAATGATATCATATCCTTTGTCTTTTAAAAATAAAATATGTGGCTTTAATAAATCAATTTCATCATCGGCCCACAAAACACTAATCTTTTCCATAAATATCATATAAATTGAGTTTATAAAGTTAGAAAATATAATCTGCTATCTTGTTAAAAAAGATAAATTATCTTTGTAGCGATGAACTCTTTCTCCAACAAGTTGAAAATATTTAACGATCCTATTTATGGTTTCGTATCTCTGCCGTATGAAATAATTTACGATCTCATAGATCATCCCTATTTTCAACGCTTACGGAGGATAAAACAATTAGGTTTAACTAATTTGGTTTATCCCGGGGCTTTGCACACACGCTTTCATCATGCAATGGGAGCCATGCATTTAATGGGACAAGCCATTGATGTGATTCGCTCAAAAGGCCATGAAATTACTGAGGAAGAAGCTAAAGGTGTAACAATAGCTATTCTCTTACACGATATTGGTCACGGTCCGTTTTCACATGCACTCGAACATAGTATTGTGAATAATGTAACTCACGAAGATATTTCGGAACTGTTTATGAGCCGATTGAATGAGGAGTTTAAAGGAAAATTAACTTTAGCAATCAGCATTTTTCAAAATAAATACAAAAAGAAATTTTTACATCAATTGGTATCCAGTCAGCTGGATATGGATCGTTTGGATTATTTGAATCGCGACAGTTTTTTTACCGGAGTATCTGAAGGTGTTGTGAGTTCCGATAGAATTATTAAAATGTTAAATGTTGTAAACGACCAACTAGCAATAGAAGCAAAAGGAATTTATTCGATAGAAAAATTTATTATTGCTCGCAGATTAATGTATTGGCAAGTGTATTTGCACAAAACAGTTTTGAGTGCAGAAAGTTTATTGGTGAATATTTTAAAACGAGCAAAAGAACTTGCAGAAAAGTCTGCAGACCAGACAGGTGGCAAAGCAGACTTATTTTGCACTCCGGCTTTGCATACATTTTTGTACAATAAATTTAGTGCAAACGATTTTTCAAAAAATGCAAAATTGCTGGACACCTTTTCAAAATTGGATGATTACGACATTATGACCTCAATAAAAGTATGGACAAATCATAGCGATGTTGTTTTGTCCAGCCTTTGCAAACAGCTTGTTGACCGAAAATTATTTAAAGTAGAGTTACAAAATCTACCATTTAAAGAAGATAAAATAAAAGCAATCAAACAGGATATTAAAAAACGTTTGAAGTTGAATGACAAAGAGGTAAATTACTTTGTTTTCACTGGAGTTGTGACCAACGATGCCTATCGAGCAGATAAAATTCGAATCAATATTTTATTTAAAGATGGAAGTGTTTCTGATATCGCAGATGCCTCCGACCAATTAAGCATTGATGTTTTATCGAAAACGGTCCGAAAGCATTATCTTTGCTATCCTAAACAACTATGAGTTATAATATTGAATCATCCTCCGGCAACAATTGTTCATCTCCACTTACATCAATTTTTTCATTTTCTGCATCATCTCCTAAATCGTATTTACGAGGTGGTGGACCTTCATGACGAAAATTATATGCAGTAATTATACCCGCCAAAGAGCCCAACATGTGCGATTCCCAGGAAATGCCTTTTTGAAACGGTAACACTCCCCATACTGCTCCTCCGTATAAAAATGTGACAAAAAGCGACAATGCCATTAAGCGAGTATCTTTTCTGAAAATACCACTAAAAAATAAGAATGTTATAAAACCATATATTAGCCCGCTAGCACCAATATGATAGCCTTCTCCACCAGCTGCCCATACCCAAACACCTGTCATTAAATACACCCAAAAGAAAACATTAAAAGCAATGGTGCGATAGAAATAAAAAATGATTGGACCCAAAACAAGTAAAGGCAATGTATTGGAAATCAAATGAGGGAAATCACCATGTAATAATGGGGCTGTAACAATTCCAATTAATCCGGATGTTTTTCTGGGATAAATGCCATACCAGGAAAAATTCACTTGCTCCACCACTTCAAACAACTTTATCCCCCATAATACCGCAACAAATAAAGAAGGATATAAAAAACTGAAAAAAATTCTCGAAGTAGCATTTCGCATAAAAAACAAAATTAATAGAATTTACGACTCAATGTTTGTACCAAAGATTTAAAAAGACAAAAAGACATAATTTGTTTTTGAAATTAAATATTTATATTTGTCCTAACACTCTATGAAAAAACTTGCAGTATTTACTTTGCTATCAATATTCCTATTCAACACTATTGGATATTATATTGCATTTAAAGTTAGTCAATCCGAAGCAAGAAACGAAATAAAGTCGAAAATAAAACTTGGTTTGCCTATTCAGGAACTTGTTGCGATTACGTTTGATAACAGCAAAATTGAAAACATTCAATGGGTTGAGAAAAACGAAGAATTTTATTACAACGATATATTATATGATGTTGTTAAAATAGACGAAACAAACCCAATAGCAACTATCTTTTATTGTATCTCCGATGAAAAAGAAGAAGCCCTATTCGCTAATTTAGATAATCACATAAAGGCACATGTAGCTTCTAACGAAAATAAAAGTAATTCAGCTTCTAAAAAATTAATCGACCATATTGTAAAAATTTATTTTACTCAACCATTCGACTTCTATTTTTATACTGCTACTTTACAAAACAAATTTCCCATTCTAAAATTAAATTATCGTTCAGAATATTCTGAAATAAACTCACCACCTCCCGAGTTTTTCTAATCTATCTTTGAACCAAAAATAAATTATTGTTCATCTGCTTTTATAGGCTTATTCGCCCTAAGCAGCTATAATTTATTTAGGTTCATTCCTAGGCTAAAATATTGCAATATTTTTGGCTAATCCTTATTCAATTATTTTCAACAGAGAACAATCTGCATTCAGCAGATGTGTTTAATGTAGATTTTTATTTATTAAATTAAAAATATAAAAATGAAAAAGATATTATTCTCTACCATAATAGGTCTGGTTGCAATTATAAGCGTATATGCACAAGATACGATTCAAAAAGACACGCTATTATTCAAATTGATTAATTTAAATGAAGTCGTTTTTTCCGCTAATAAAGCAGAAGAAAAAAAATCAGATGTACCTTATAGCATCGATATTATAAAATCTAAAGATATAGAACTATCAAACTCACAAACTTCTGCCGATATGCTTTCCAACACGGGAAATATTATGGTTCAAAAAAGCCAAGGTGGTGGCGGTAGTCCAATTATCAGAGGTTTTGAAGCTAACCGTGTATTAATAGTTATAGACGGAGTGAGAATGAACAATGCGATTTATCGTGCCGGCCACTTACAAGATGTAATTACAATCGACAATGCGATGCTTGACAGAGCAGAAATTATTTATGGTCCTTCTTCTGTTATGTACGGGAGTGATGCATTGGGTGGTGTAATGCATTTTTATACAAAAAACCCTCTGTTCGGAAATGATAAAATGAATTTCAAATTAAATTCAGCTATCCGTTATGCAAATGCTAATCAAGAAAAAACAGGACATATCGATTTTAATCTTGGATTTAAAAAATTAGCTTCATTAACCAGCATTTCTTATAGTGATTTTGGTGATTTACGTACCGGATATGCTCGTAATCCAAATCCTTCTTTTGGAAGATGCGAATATTATGTTGGCCCAAATGCTAATGGAACCGCTGATAGCATGATTAGAAATTCCAACACAAACATCCAAAAGAAAAGTGCTTATTCTCAAATGGATTTTATGGAAAAATTGTTGTTCAAAGCAAATGACAAAATTAATATTGGGTTAAATTTTCAATATTCTACTTCATCAATAATTAATCGCTACGACCGTTTAACAGACTATAGTGGAGCCAATTTAAAGTATGCCGAAAATGGTTATGGACCACAAAACAGAATGTTAATTTCACTTTATTCTACAATTAAATCGGACGAAAAATTATTTGATAATATGCGTATCACAGCAGCGTATCAAGATATTGCTCAAGAACGCTTCCAAAGAAAATTTAGCACCGATTATACAAGTGCCAGCAAAAGCAATAATAGAACTGTTAATTTAGAAAAAGTAAATGTTATGTCTTTTAATGCTGACTTAAGAAAGAAAGTAAAAGAAAAACATGAATTAAGTTATGGCCTAGAAGTAGTAAGTAATAAAGTTACTTCTACAGCAACAAAAACAAATATCTATACAGGTGCAAATATAACTCCTGCAGATACACGCTATCCAAATGCAGGAAGCAAAACCTTGAATATTGGTGCTTATGTAACCGACAGCTGGGAAATCAACGAAAAATTTATTTTGTCGGAAGGGTTGCGTTTTTCACACAATTCACTTGAATCAAAATTTGATACTTCAGCAACAGTATCAAGTTTCCAATTTCCATACACATCTGTTAAACAAACAAACAATGCTTTTAACGGAAATTTAGGTTTAATCATTATGCCTAAAAAAAATATTCGTTTCAGCCTTTTAGGTTCTACAGGTTTCAGGTCACCAAATGTAGATGACGTGAGCAGAGTTTATGAATCGGCAGGAAGCACTGTTGTTGTTCCAAATTCAAAATTAAAAGCGGAATATGCTTACAATATCGAAGGAGGATTAGCTACCACAATTATGGATGATAAAATAAAATTGGAAGCAACTTATAATTATACATTATTAAAAAATGCTATTGTAATGAAAAAGTTTCAATACGATGGAAAAGATTCATTAATGTTTAATGGTGCTTTGAGCCAAGTAATGGCTGCACAAAATGTGGATGAAGCTTTTATTCAAGGATTATTCGGAGCAATTACTGCCGATTTTACGGACAATGTTTCGTTTAGAACAACCATTACATACACAATGGGGCAGTATCATCAAAAATTAGCTCCAATCAACAATGACCCCAATCATGATACAATTATTCCTATGGATCATATTCCTCCTATGTTTGGACAAACAAGTATTTTGTATCATTTCAAAAAATTTGAAAGTGAAATTTATGCTCGTTACAGTGCAGCAAAAATTGGCAGAGATTATAGTTTAGGGACAGAGGACAATGAGTCCTATTCTGCTGATCCAATAAATGGTTATATGCCGGGCTGGGTAACATTCAACATTAAAACGGCTTACCATGTTACTAAAAATGTGATTATTAATTTAGGGGTGGAAAATTTATTTGATATGCACTATCGATTATTTGCTTCCGGCATAAGTGCTCCAGGCAGAAATATAATAGCTGCCATCAGAGTCAAATTCTAAAAAATAATCTTTTTATTTACAGAAAAAGCTTCGTATAAACGGAGCTTTTTCTATTTCAAATCCATACCGTTTATTATAAAAATCAACCGTTTAATAAAAAAAGATAACTATTTTTATGAAAAACTTTCATTTTTTTGTTTTTATGCTTAATATTGCATTTAGGAAATAGACAACATATAAAATAAAAAATCCAATATCATGAAATCAAATTACCTAAAATTCTTTATTGCAAGTGCATTTTGCATTTTTGCAAATGCTACGCTAACATTCGGACAATGGAGCGAAGGAACTTGTGGAAACTATCAAGCAACACAGGCATTAGAGCAAGCCCATCCTGAGTTGGTTCAACAACGGATAGATTATGATAAAGCACTTTCTGAAGCTGTTGTCGAAAGAAAAAAAGCACCTAGTACCGGTTATGTATATATCATTCCTATTGTTTTTCACATTATGCATGTGAATGGTCCAGAGAACATTTCTGATGCGCAAATTATTGCTCAAGTAGCAAAAATGAACACAGATTGGCGTAAATTAAATTCTGATACAACTTCAATTGTACCTTCCTTTGTTGCTTTAGCAGCAGATGTGGAAATAGAATTTCGCCTAGCGAAAATTGACCCTAATGGAAATTGCACTAACGGTATCGACCGTATTTATTCTCACACTACATTTAATGCTGATGAATCCTGTAAAATTAATCAATGGCCAAGAGATAAATATATGAACGTATGGGTCGTAAGCAGCATTGGAACATCTGCAGGAGTGGCAGGATATGCATTATATCCATCTTCTGTAGCAACATTTGGTTATCCCTACGATGGAGTTGTAATATTAGCTTCGGTTTGTAATGGAAGTTCAAGAGTTTTAACTCATGAAATAGCACATTGCTTTTCTTTACAACACGTTTTTGGTGACACCAATAACCCCGGAACTACTTGTGCTGACGATTTAGTTGCAGATACTCCTATTACGAAAGGACATCCAAGTACATGTCCACTAACGGATGCGGTATGTGATCCATTGATTATTGAAAACGTACAGAATTATATGGAATATGCTACTTGTCCTGTAATGTTTACCTATGGACAAAGAGACCGGATGCAGGCTGCTTTAAATAGCCCTGTTGCAGAACGAAATCATCTTTGGATAAATTCGAACCTTATAGCTACCGGAACTAATGGAGCAGCTCTTCCTGCTTGTGTTCCAAAACCTGACTTTTATGCAAATACAAGAAGTGTATGCCCTGGCGGAACAGTAGTATATACAAAAAATATACAGGATGGAACTCCGGCAGGAACTCCCGCTACAAAATGGACATTTCCAGGTGGTACTCCTTCTACATCTACAACAACAGCATCAACAGTATCTGTAACTTATAGCACTCCAGGATCTTATGATGTTAAACTTTGGGCAAAAAATACATCGGGTGCCGACTCTCTTGTTAAAACATCTTTTATTTATGTTTCCGATCCATTTGCTATGGTTAGTGGCATGTATTCGGAAAATTTCGATAATGCTTCTGATTATTATTCTCGCTGGTCTTCTACTGACTTAGACAATGACTCCAGAACATGGTGGTTAACAAATGCGGCTTCTTATAGCAGTCCAAATAGTATTGAAATGAATGCATATTACAGTTCATGGAGAAATGTTGACCAACTGTTTTCTCCATCTATGAATCTTTCTTTTGTTTCAGGTGCTGCCCTTACTTTTAGATGTGCTGCTGCAACTAAAGCAACTACAGCTTCTGACATGAACGACAAACTAGTAGTTTCTACCTCAATCACTTGTGGTGTATCTTGGTTAATTAAACGAACGTTTACAGGAGCAGGTACTACCGTTACATCACTTATTAATAACAGTTATCACCCAGAAGAATTTTTGCCTAATTCTTCCGGTCAATGGGCGCTTCTAACAGTACCTGGAATTCCTACTAATGCAAATGTTCGAGTAAAATTTGAATACACTTCCGGTTATTCAAGTAATAGTATTTATATCGATGACATTAACATTACTGGTACTTTAGGTGTTAACGAAAACAGTATCGAAGCGGCTAATGTTTCTATATACCCTAACCCTACCAATCAAACAGCTACACTTTCTTACCATTTAAATCTTAAGGGAGATACAAAAATTGAATTAATAGATGTATTGGGTAAAAAAATAATGGAAGTTAATAATAGCAATCAAGCGGAAGGAGACTATAACGTTCAAATTTCAAAAAATGAATTGAAGTTATTAAGTGGAGTTTATTTTGTTAAATTCACTATCAACAATAACACAATCACTAAAAAATTAATTATAACTGAATAAAAAAAAGGGGTATCGTAAATGCGATACCCTTTTTTTATTATGAAAAACTATTTTGGTTTAGAAAAATATTGAAAATGAACTGTATTTCAAAAATTATTTTAGTTGTTCTTTTTACAACAATTACTGTAGGTGGTTATGCTAAGTCTAATGGTAATTTAAATCAACTACAACAAAAGAATAACGATACAACCATTGCTACAACAAAAAGCAATATTGTTATTTTCAAAATGATTCCCACTCCTACATACACCAATAGCAATAATGGAGGTAGTTTAAAGAAAGCTGGGAAAGTCGCTCGTACGTCTAATTCTCATTCGTAATTAATTATTCTGCTTATAGCGTTAAAAAGTTTTTCATCTGTTATCATACAACCCGTTTGTAATAATTCAAACACTTCTTCTCCTCTATCTTTACCATACTCCTTTTCTGTTTTAATCACATTTACCGCCTTAATAGCACTTTCGTTCCACTGACTAAAAATATCATTGTGAGTTAAATCCATTGAGCTATTTTCCTTTACTCTTAATCCAACCAAAATAATTTTATCATTTGTAAAATGAAAAATATTCATTGATTTTTGATCACGATATTCTAGATACTGAATTTTATTCATAACCCTCTCGTATACCAAATCACTAAAAACATCAATTAGTTCTTCTGCTTTGTTGGCTTCCTCTTTTTTCATCTTTTCCCAATCAACACCTGTAATTTGAGCTGCTGCAAGAAAGCTCACAAATTCTTTTTCTAAAGCTTTTAGCTCTTCAATGTTTAAACGTCTATACTTCATATTAATTTTGAATATTGCCTAAAATTACTGTAATTCGTGACATAATTTATCTTAAACAAAAAAAGCAATGAAAATCAATCATACCGTTACCGAACGTTTTTTAAAATACGTAAAAATAGATACGCAAAGCGATTCTAATTCTCCTACTTGTCCATCAACAATGAAACAAAAAGATTTGGCCAAAATTTTGGTTCAAGAACTTTTAGAAATGGGTATTACCGATGCGCACATGGATGAACACGGTTATGTGTATGCAACCATCCTAAGCAATACAAACAAAAAAGTTCCTGTGATTTGCTTTTGCTCTCACATGGATACTTCTCCCGATTGCTCCGGCAAAAATGTGAATCCACAAATTCAAAAAAAGTATGATGGAAAAGACATTGTATTATTGAACGATAAATCACAAATCGTTAAAGTGGCGGAACATCCGTCATTGTTAAAACAAATTGGAAACGATATCATCACAACCGATGGAACGACTTTGCTTGGTGCAGATAATAAAGCAGGACTAGCGGAAATAATGGATGCAGCAAATCATTTGATGAAACATCCGGAAATAAAACACGGAACAATAAAATTACTATTTACTCCTGATGAAGAAATTGGAAGAGGTGCCGACAATGCAGACATGAAAAAATTAGGTGCTGATTATGGCTATACCATTGACGGAGAAGAATTAGGGCATATTGAAAATGAAACTTTTTCTGCTGATGGAGTTACAATAAATATTCATGGTGTAAGCACACATCCCGGCTTTGCGAAAAATAAAATGGAAAGTGCGATTAAAATTGCGAGCGAAATTGTTGCTGCATTACCGAAAGATAAAATGAGTCCTGAATCAACTGAAAAGAAGGAGCCATTTCTCCATCCTGTAAGTATTTCAGGTGGCATAGAAGAAACCATTTTGCAATTTATTATTCGTGCTTTTGATGAAGAAAGTTTGAAGACGCAAGAAAATTTTCTAAAAAATTTAACCGAAAAAATTATCAAAAATTATCCTAACTCAAGTTTCGATTTTATTGTAAAACAACAATACAGAAATATGAAACAAGTATTGGATAAAAATCCGGAGATTGTAAACAATGCATTAGAAGCAATAAAGAGAGCCGGTGTAGAGCCAGTATTATCAAGCATAAGAGGCGGAACAGATGGTTCCCGTTTTTCCTATATGGGTTTGCCTTGTCCAAATATTTTTGCCGGGGAACATGCATTTCATTCTAAACACGAATGGGTTTCTGTTCAGGACATGGAAAAAGCAGTTGCTACGATTGTGAATTTATGCATGATTTGGGAAGAGAAGAGTTTAAATTAATTATAAAAAGACTCCGCTAAGAATGACGCTATTTTTGTCATACTGAGCGGAGTCGAGTGTTAAAAATGCCAAAGATCATGTTCATAAGTGAAAATATCATTCTTCACTCTTTCAGATTCTAATTGCATCTCCAATCCAATTTTATAATCATAAATTCCTCTATCGTACACATTGCTTTCCTTTCGGATATAACTTGAAAACATTCGTTTCCAAAAAACATCATCCAGTGTTCGTCTTTCAGCATCATTGTGTCGCATGTACACCTCTGAAATGGCAAACACCGGACGCGCTTCCGGAAAATAAATCCAGAAAAGGGGTTTATCTGCACCTAAATGTTCTCCTGATTCGGATACTTTCTCAATTAACGGACAAAGCCCTATAATTCTTACATCCATTAAGGATCGTTGTTTATCATAAAACCAATCTTCTTTTACCCAATACTTCCAAACCTGAGCAGATGTAATGGGTTCGGGTGTCGGAACAGGATCCATCTCACCTGAACCATCTAACCGTTCAACGTATTTTGTTACTACAGGAAAAAGGAGTGTGTTGGCTTCTGTCGGTGTCATTTCATATCTGAACTGATCATCCGTAGCAGGATTTCCAAAACAAGTAATTTTACCATCTTTCAAAGCAGCATCTGAAATCACATCAAACAAACTTTTACGATCTAGCATCGGTTGATCGGGATAATACAATGGGAAATTCATTTTTTCGCGCAAATCAATTACTCGCCAAACTCTTTTGCTCCACATTACATCTGCTTCACGTATGGTTGAATAAACAAGAGGATTTCTATTTCTAGAGTTTTCTTTCGTGTAAAATAAATCGGGATATTTTGGTGGTAAGAGAATTTCACCTTTTTTAAGTGTGTCGTGTTCAAAGCCATGTACTTTTATTATTAGGCAAAGAAGAAGAATTAATAGAGAACTTGATTTTTTCATTTTGACCTCCGTTTTTAGTTTAGATGCTTATATAACGGAGAGCAAATTAAAAGATACAGAGGTCTTATGCCAATTATTATAGAGTCCAATGTGCATTTTGTAATTTACAATGGTTAATGCCGATGCCTGCCGGCAAGGCAGGCAATAGATGTTTCCCGTATTCCTATGCGCTCATGCGGGGTGCAGGATTGGATGCTATTACAGATATGCTTTCGGTATTAATTATATTCTGAAACCGAGAATAATGAGCCAATTCAACAAAATTAAAGAATAAAAAAGCTATAAATATGAATTGTATTTGTCAAAGATTCTTTGTTTTATATGTAGTTTAAAAAAAAAATTATGAATTTATGGAATCGAAAAAATGAAATTCAAACCTAAAATGAAAAAAAATTGATACGTAATGATAAAAGTAAAAAAGTCAAGAATTTCTTCTTGACTTTTTTACTTTTTTAGTTGACAAAAATTATTTGTTAACTGTTTTTGCTAAATCAGAACCAGCTTTAAATTTAGCTACTTTTTTAGCAGCAATTTTAATAGCTTTTCCTGTTTGTGGGTTACGACCATTTCTTGCAGCTCTTTTAGAAACTGAGAAAGATCCGAAACCTACTAATGCAACTCTATCACCTTTTTTAAGTGCTTTTGTTGTAGCTGTTACGAATGCTTCTAATGCTCTTCCAGCATCTGCTTTTGTTAATTTTGTTTCTGTTGCGATAGCTTCAACTCATTCTGCTTTGTTCATGTTGTTGTTTTTTAAGGGTTAAACATTAATTAATTATTACAGTGCAAATGTACAACAAATTAGCTGCGGTGCAACATTCCAAGCTAAAAAAAGCGGAAATTGTTTATAAGTCGCCATTTTGTTAATAACTTGGTCTGCAATAGGACTTATTGCTATGTTTCAGGAAATCGTTTCACGGAATGGATATTATATGTGTACACATAGGATTTTGTGTAGCTGAAAGCTATGGTATAAGGAGATTGCAGACAAGTCAATTCTTTACCGTTTCCGTCAATTTACTTTCCAGTCGCTTTTCAGCTGAAAGCCGCGTAAAAATTCATCTACAGCCA
>JAYVZC010000135.1:0-4783 GCA_043783695.1 Bacteroidota bacterium | reverse complement strand
AAATACACTTACGAAAAACCAACAACTGATGCTGAAAAGAAAGTAACAACTATTACAAGTAAATCAGAAGTAAAGATTACTCCGGAACAAATTGAATCAATCACTCAAAAAGTAAAATCAATTAGAAGTCAAATTGTAGGTTAATTTCGGTTTAGTTAAATACTATATCGTGAAATAAAAATATATAACAGAAATGAAAAAAGGAATTTTAAAATTAGTATTAGTTGTTGGTGGATTTATTATAATAAACAGTGCATCGGCTCAAATTACAGATACAGTTGCCAATCAATGTGCAAAACACTTAGAAAGGCAATTCATCTCTGACGGACAACAATACCGAGCATTATTAATGAATGCCGATGAAACAGCTGAATTTCATGCAACTTTATATGGCGGAACTTTATATCGCATTGCCGCTTGTAGCGGATTATCAGATGGGAATTTAATTTTCTCGGTATACGATTCGGAAAGAAATTTATTGTTTACAAACAGTGAATTTAAAAACGCCCCATATTGGGATTTTAAAATTACCAATACACTTGATTGTGTGATTGAAGCTAAATTGAGCAGTAGTACCCAAGGTTCGGGAAGAGCGGTTTTATTAATCGGATTTAAGCAACAAAAATAATATCAAAACTATAATACCTTATTAAAAAGGCATTAATTACTGCGGTATTAATGTCTTTTTTTTTCTAAAACTACTTTATAATTATTGAACAATGAGTGAAAGAATATTAAAAGCCTTAATGCAAATGTTTGCAATTATTGCAAGGGTTGATGGCATTGATGATAATGGTCGATTAATTGTACAATCGTTTTTAAAACAACAATTGAATCAAGAATTGGTGGAACAATACCTCGCTATTTTTGACGACTTTTTGGAAGCTCACCATCAGGTTACAAAAAAGAAAGATGGTACTGCTAAACGTACTTCTCTCAATTCTGTTAAAATTTTAAAAATTTGTACTCAAATCAATGGCGAACTTACTCAAGTTCAAAAAGTAGTTGTATTAATTCGTTTGATTGAATTTATTAATTCCAATACCGAAATTGCTGAACAAGAAATGGAATTTGTTACTACAGTAGCAGAAACATTTAACATTGAAGATGAAGAGTTCAAACGTTGTATGGAATTTGTCAGAGCCGGAATTGATACTGTTCCCGACTCATCACGCTTATTAATTATCGATAATAAAACGACACACAATTTAAAAGAAACCAAACATATTTTTGCTGAAGGCGTTACCGGACAAGCACGAGTACTTTGGATTCCGAGTGTGAACATGTACGCTTTATTGTATTACGGCAAAAGCGATATTTTATTAAACGGACAATTACTTTCGCAAGGAAAAGTATTTATTCTTACACCCGGTTCATCTTTACGAAGCTCAAAAGTAAAACCAGTTTACTATAGCGACATTTTAAGTGCTTTCATGAGTGATACTTCAAAAGCGAAAGTATCTTTTGTGGTAAAAAATTTAGAATACAAATTCAAAGGCGGAAAACTTGGTTTACGCGACATCAACTTTAGCGAAGATTCGGGAAAACTTATTGGAATAATGGGTGGTTCCGGTGCTGGAAAATCTACTTTGTTAAACGTATTGAACGGAATGGAAATTCCAAGTGGCGGTTCTGTAAAAATCAACGGAATAAATATTCATACTGAAAAAGAAAAAATTGAAGGGGTAATTGGTCATGTTTCACAGGACGATTTATTGATTGAAGAATTGACCGTTTTCCAAAATTTATTTTATAATGCGAAACTTTGTTTCGGAAATAAATCAGATGACGTTATCACTCAAATGGTAACAGATGTTTTAACAAGCATTGGATTAATTGAAACACGCGACCTTAAAGTTGGAAGTCCTTTAGAAAAAACTATTTCAGGTGGACAACGTAAACGTTTGAATATTGCATTGGAATTGATTCGTGAGCCTTCGGTTTTATTTGTGGATGAACCAACTTCCGGTTTATCATCACGCGACTCGGAAAATATCATGGACTTACTCAAAGAACTTGCATTGAAAGGCAAATTAGTTTTTGTAGTAATTCACCAACCATCGTCCGACATTTTTAAAATGTTTGACAAATTAATGATTTTGGATGTAGGCGGTTACCCGATTTATTATGGCAATCCTGTTGATTCGGTTATTTATTTCAAAACCGTTGTAAATCATGTAAACAGTAATGAAAGTGAATGTATTGAATGTGGTAACGTAAATCCGGAACAAGTATTCAACATTATTGAATCCAAAGTATTGGACGAATATGGTAACATTACTCGTAACCGAAAAGTTTCTCCTTCGGAATGGAATGTTCACTACAAAGATAAAATTGAAAAAACAATTGAGGAAGTTGAAAATATCACAGAGATTCCTGAGAGTACTTTTAAAATTCCAAATAAATTCAAACAATTTAAAGTATTTATTACTCGTGATGTTTTATCGAAATTAACAAATACGCAATATATTTCCATCAACTTATTAGAGGCACCATTGTTGGCTTTCATCCTAGCGTACTTTATCAAGTTTGTGAATTTAGATTTATCAAACAAAGTAGGTTACACCTTCCGTGAAAACGAAAACATTATCATTTATATGTTTATGGCAGTGGTGGTTTCCCTATTCATTGGGTTAACTGTGAGTGCTGAAGAAATTATCCGCGATAAAAAAATTCAGAAACGTGAGTCCTTTCTTAACTTAAGTAAAGGAAGTTACATTTGGTCGAAGATTATTATTATGTTTAGCTTATCTGCCATACAAGCAATTCTATTTGTATTGGTAGGAAATAATGTATTGGGAATTCAGGGAATGATTTTTCCATATTGGATTTTACTGTTTAGTACTTTCTGTTTTGCAAACATGCTGGGATTAAATATTTCAGCAAGTTTCAACTCGGCTGTTACGATTTACATTTTAATTCCAATTTTAATTATCCCACAATTATTATTCAGTGGTGTAATGGTGAAATTTGATAAGTTAAATCCGATTATCACTTCACAAAGTGTTGTGCCTTTAGTTGGCGACATGATGGCATCGCGTTGGGCATTTGAAGCTTTGGCAGTGAAACAGTTTAAAGATAATGAGTTTACCAAAAAAACATATAAGTTTGATAAGGCAATTCATATTGCAACGTATAAAAAAGATTATTGGTTGACCGAGATAACTAAGAAAATTGATTTCTGTGATGCAAACTTTAAAACTCCGGAGAATAAACAAGAAGTGATTGATGCTTTAAAAATGATTCAAAATGAAATTAAAAAAGAATTAAGAATTCCTGGTAATGAGAAATTAAAATGTGGTGGATTAGAAAACCTAACCTTTGATGCATTTAGTCCAACAGTTGCTAACCAAGTACATGATTTTCTGTCAAACACTTTAAGAACAGTTTATCTTAACAATTTCAAACGAGCAACGGCTTTAAGAGAAAAAGAAGTAAGTATAATGAATAAGGACATTGCTGCACGATTACAATACATTAAAGATAAAAACGATTATGAAAATGAAAGTTTACAGGATTTAGTAACCAACAGAAATACGCCTTATCGTATTTTAGATTTAGATGGTGCTTATGTACAAAAAATTGATCCTATTTATTTAGATCCTGTTGATTCTGATTTAGGACGAGCTCACTTTTTTGCACCACGTAAAAAATTCTTCGGTAAATATTACGATACATACAATGTAAATATATGTGTCATCTGGGGAATGTCCTTAGTATTAGCAATTACATTGTATTTTGATATGCTGAAGAAGTTAATAAGCGGATTGGAAATTTTGTTCGGTAAATTGAGCAGAAAAAAAAATCGATAATTTAGTTTCACTATTTAAAAATGCTTCGTTCAAAAGAACGAAGCATTTTTTGTTTTATAATTTGTCCCTCATTGGTCTTAATACTATTGTAAATATTGTTCCTTTTCCACGCGTACTTTTTAAATCAATCTCACCTTCTAGCTTCTCAACACATTTTTTTACCAAATACAAACCCAATCCCGAGCCATTGGATGTCTCCACAGCCTTAAAATACATATCGAATATTAGTCCTTGAACGGAAGAATTAATGCCAATTCCATTATCTTCAATCACAATTTGAATTCCATCACCACAGTCTTCTACCTTTATATTCAAATATGGATTGGAGTCATTTAGATTTTGGTATTTAATGGAATTTTCGATTAAATTTTGAATGATGGTTTCTAATAAAAATTTATTTGAGTAAAATGGATTTGATAAAAAAATGCTTGTAGTAATTTTCATTCGAGAAAATCCTTTAAAAAATTCAAATTCACTTAAAATCGAATCTATTAATTCTTTAAAATTAATTTCATTATCAAAACGCTCCGTATCTTTAATTTTCATGGTTTTTACCAATTCCTTTAGAGTATGGTCAAGTTTTTGAGTAGAGGCTTCAATCATTGCTAAATATTTATTGGATAATTCATCTTTGATTTCATATTTACTTACGTTTACTAATCCAATGATGGATGCGAGCGGACCTCTTAAATCGTGTGATGCTTTGTAAATAAATATCTCTAGCTCTTTATTTGTTGCAATTAAATTTTCTTCTGCCTTTTTTCTTTCATCAATGTCTGCGTGAGTTCCAATAGATCCAATTATTGTCCCATCTTTATCAATATATGGAGAGCCGCTAATAAGTAGCCATTTAAGTGCTCCGCTTTTTGTTGTAATCTGAAATTCGTATTGGTTTGAGATATTTTGTTTTCGATTTTCAATTCTAGCTTGCACTTTCTCATTATCATTTTTATCGGATGCTAATAATAGAG
>JAYVZC010000134.1:0-4806 GCA_043783695.1 Bacteroidota bacterium | reverse complement strand
GCCAACGCCCCATTAACTATAGCAGTTGAATCAAGCGAATAGGTGTATATTTTATAGTCTCCTTTGTATAAATATTTAAATTCAAATTCGCCATTGTAATTAGTTTTTATCCGCTGCCCATAATTGATGCTATTTCCATAAACGATATAAACATATGTATCAGGATAATAATCTTCGCTAATTAGAGTAGAAAAGGTAGAGTTGTAATGCTTTCGATAAATTTTTCCATGAATAGATGCATCACCGCCAACACCTTCTTCTTTTTTACATCCGGAGAAAACGAAAGCAAAAATAATAAGTAGAACGCCTATTGTATTTTTCATTTGATTATAAATTTAGTTAAACTTTATTTTTTGAACAGCAAGCTTAATTTCATCACTTAACGCTAAAGTATCGCTTTTTTCTCTATCAATTATTAGGATAGTGCGTTTTTTGCCAAGTTTATTCAACTCCTCAATTATCTTTGCTTTGGTTGATTCATCAATGTCAGTAAAGGGCTCATCCAGTAAAATTATTTTTTTACTCGTCAAAAAGGCTCTTGCAATTAATAATAATTTCTTTTGACCAGCAGAAAGATTCTTACCTCCATCTACTACTGGATAATCCAATATTGATTCTACATTTGGGATTGAAAAATTTAAATTCTCAAGCATGGTCAATGCCCGTTCACGCTTCTCATCCTTGCGACTATAGGATATCGCTTCAAAAACCGTTTTACCAAGCAATGGCAATTCATTAGAAACCATGGTAATGTTTTTTCGAAGCGCAAACCTGCTAATTTCTGCAATATCAGTATCCCCTATTAAAATTTTTCCCGAGTCAACTTCGTACAATCCTAAAATTAATTTGAATATAATTGTTTTGCCGCTTCCCTGATATCCCCTTATCAATGTGATTCCATTTTCCTTTATAGTGAAACTTAGGTTATCAATAATCTTTTGCTGTTTATCAAATGAAAAACTAACATTTTGAAACTCTATATTATATTTTGAAAGTGGCGCAGATTCATTTTCAATTCTTCTTTCAACTGAAACATTATAGATTTTAAGCAATTTTCTAATGGAGACGTCCCCGGCCTGCCAAACTGTATTTACCTTTAATATTCTGCGAAAAAAAGGAAATGTGTTTACTACTAACATTATAAACACAAGAATTTCAGAACCATGAATTTCCTTTCCGTATTTGTGTTTTAAAAAATAGGAAGCGAATAATACAACTCCAAGCATTGTGTAAATCAGGAAAGGCAGCAACCCTCCAATAAATGCATACAATTTGAAATATTTAACACCTAATCGATAAAGTTCGTCCGCTTTTTTATTAAATTTTTCCGATTCTATACTCTCTCTGTTAAATATTTTTATCGTTAAAATAGAGTAAAGGCGTGAGGAAACAAAAGAAAGAATATCAGATCGGACATTCCTTCTTTTAGAAATTAATTTTTTTAATTTTTTATTTAAATAAAAAATTATAACAAATATTATCAAGAAACTAATTAGGATAATGAGTGTAAGATAAAACTCCATTAAAAAAAACAACACGATAGTCAATAGGATGAACAGACTATCATTAATGAAAGTTATAATTCCCTTTGTAATATAATTTTGAGTGGCGGAAAGGTCTCCGCTATATCGAAGTAAGTATTTCCCGGTGTCTTTTTTATTGTGATCACTTATGGATGTTACCAATTGGGTTTGAAACAATGTTTCTCTTATGTATTTAGATAATTTTTCTCCTGAAACGCCTAAGAAATACAGCTCGAAAAAATTAAAAACAAATTTCAAAAGTATAATTGCACCAAATAGTATAAAATACGTATTCATATCTTTTATCCGCCAAAATACTTTATCAAATATTTTACCGTGTTCAGAATGTGTATGCAATACTAATTGGTAAAATTTTCCTAAAAGCAAAGGAATCAAAAGAGATGAAACAATACTTAAGAAACCAAAAATAAATGCACTTAAAAGAAAATATTTATTCTGCTTTACAAAATCTAATAGTAGCTCTTTTTTAGTGCGCATTATTTACAGCTATTGATTTTTTTTCAGAATTAAATAGAGCCACCACATTTGGGTTCATTAAATCATCAAGTGTTAAAACAGGAATATCAGATCTTTCACTTACTTCCTGAATTAATAAAGGGCTCATTGTGAAACGGCCAGCAATTGCGACTGGTTTTTTTTCTAACTTTTCCAAAAATGAAATGCCAAAAAAAGCTGCTAGACTATCTCCTGCTGAAAATACAACATCACTAATGGTATTCATAAATTCCTTATCCCTAATTAGAAACTCTGTTTCTCTCTGTAATATTCCATCAGCAATTTCCATTACTATGTAGTCAGGATTTTCTAATGTGAGAATATTTAACAATGTTTGATACAAATCTTTTATCTCTTCCTTGTCACACATAAATGTTGATGGGTATCCAGCGTCAGTAAAATCTAAAACAACATCAGCACCGCAATCTTTTACTAAATCTTTGTCTTTTGTATAACTCGTTCCTGTTAATTTAATAAAGGCAACTTTATTTCCTGCTTCTCTTAAGCCTCTTGATAAATATGCTGCTGTAGTTGTTTTCCCACTATCCATTGTCGATCCAATGGACAGAATTACCTTAGCATTGTTTGGGATGATACTAACAAATTTTTCTCTTTTTACTTTATAATTAATTGTATTTAGCACTTTTCCAGTTTCATCAACGGCATATCCTAATAATTTAAGTTTAGTAGGTTCTATATACTTAAATGCTGCATTTTTAGATTTTACTATACCAATAGCACCACCTGCACCTAGGATGTCTAATATTCTTGTTGGTTTTTCTGGAATATAACCCTCAAACTGTTCTGTTGCATACCTATTTGCAAAGGCTGCCATTAAATGATCGCCTTCAATAATATGTTCATTTTTACCAGATTCAGCTTGAATGGTAGAATGTTTGCCTATTTCAATTACTTCAAAAAGCGCAACATCACCCATTTTTGGGAGATAAGTATCAATGATTTCTGAATTTAAATTATAATTTTTTATTTCCTTACAAACGATCGTTTTTTTTAGCTTTGCTTTCATACTTTTAATTTAAATTATTGAATAATTAATTTTCTATTTCCTATCTGATTAGTTCCTAATTGCAATTGTATCAAATACATTCCAGGTGAAAGATTTTCCTTATAAATCAAAATAGGTGATGCGTTAGTTGTGCTTATTTCACGCACAATTCTACCATCAATATCTGAAATCTTTATTTTTATGACTTCGCCATTTTGCAAGTTTGTTTCGGAAAAACCTATTTGCGTAAAATCATTGAAAGGATTAGGATAGACAATAAAATTATTTTTATTTAAACTGATTGATTCAATACCAGCAATAGCAACTCCTTCGTAATTAATAGTAAGTATGTCGCGTTGCATATTACTATTATAGCTTCCACCAGATACATATACATCCGTTCCTTTTATGCCTAAAGTGTTTGGTATATCTGTGGAGTTGCCTGTTCCATTGTATACAAATGTTGTATCCAATATTCCTGTTGGGAAGTATTTTAAAGTCACATAGTCGTAATTTATTGCTGAGCTGTCATTATTAGAAAGTCCAGTAACATAAATATTATTTAAAACATCTATACCTATTTCATTTGCTTCATCATTTGAATTTATGGAATCATTATAAATATTACTCCATACCAAAGTTCCAGTTGGATCGTATTCGATAGTTACCATATCATTATTAAGTGTCGAAAATAATGAGTCAGCGTCTGTAATGCCACAAATAACTACATTTCCGCTTGTATCAATTGCAATGCCCTTTCCTAAATCAACACCATTCCCAATTCCATTATACTTTTTAGCCCATTGAAAAGCTCCTAAGGAATTATATTTTACTGTAACTATGTCTGTATCTATTCCTGCTGTATTTTGACTTAATCCAGTGATATAAACATTTTCTGTATTGTCAATTGCTAATGCAACTGCATCGTCTTCACCTGTTCCATCATAATAACTTATCCATTGCTGAATGCCGGATGAATTATATTTTAAGACAAAACAATCTGAATTAGTCCCGTTGAAAGTTTTTCCTGTTATATATACATTCCCACTATTGGAAATTTTAACTACCCTTGAAATATCAGTGCTGTTTCCTGAACCGTTAAATCGTTTTGCCCATTGAAAAACACCACTAGAACTCCATTTTACAGTAAGTGCATCTTCATTTGTTCCCAACCCTGGATCACTATCGCTTTTCCCTGTGAGATATACATTTCCTAGTCCATCAAGAGCAAGTGAAAAAGCTTTGTCGGATTCGTTTGCAACAGGATAATTATAGGTTCTTGTCCAAAGAGTATCCCCAAGCTGGTTATATTTTGCTACTCTAAAATCATTTGAAACGCCTAAATTTTTAGTATAACCACCAACAAAAATATTTCCACTCCCATCAACGGCTACACCATAAGCTTCATCTGGGCTTGCAGAAGAGGTTCCATTTAATGTTCGGATCCACTGTGTATTGCCATATGGATCAATTTTTTGCAAAGCAAAATTTCTATCGGTTCCATATTCCACTGTATAACCTGCAACAAAAACATTGGTGGCATTATCAATTGCTATGGCATGGCTATTACAAGAATTATCACCAATTCCATTGTAATATTTTGACCATTGCAGTGCTCCTGAAGAATTATATTTTATTGTTACGCCATCTTTTTGTGGAATATTTTCGGAGTAACCAGTGACAATTACATTCCCAAATTTATCAGCCGAAATAGCAGAAGGATCATCCTCTGAAGTGGCATTTGCACTAAATGTATTAGAC
>JAYVZC010000133.1:0-4814 GCA_043783695.1 Bacteroidota bacterium | reverse complement strand
TGCGTTGGAAAGTAAAAATGGAAAGCAATGATGCAATTCGTCAGCGTTTTATTGATAGAACAGTTCCTCAGGCAGATTTCATAGGATTAACTATTCCTGATAAGGATATGACATTGGATGCAGAAACGGGTCATTATACACATGGACCAATTAACTGGGAAGAATTTTTTGATGTCATCAAAGGAAACGGTCCATGCAATGCAAACCGGTTGAAAGCAAGAGTAGATGCTGATAAAAAAGGAGCTTGGGTTCGTGAAGCAGCAAGTGCTTATGCAGCGAAACAACAAAAAGAAAAACAAGTAGCTTAAACGAATTGGAGAATTGTTGAATTGGAGAAATAGAGAATTGAAGAAGTTTGAGATTTGCTGAAATAGAGAAATAGAGAATTCAAAAAATAAAATAAATTAAACATGATGAGTTAGAAGATTGTTGATTACATTCCTTCTCCAATTCTCTAACTCACTAACTCACTAATTAAAATGACAGATTCACAATGGCCGGTATGGGAAGTATTTGTACAAGCAAATCCGGGAATATCACACAAGCATGTTGGAAATGTACACGCACCAGATGCTGAAATGGCAATTCAAAACGCACGTGATGTGTATACGCGCAGAAGCGAAGGAATAAGTATTTGGGTTGTTCCTGCAAATAATATTTCAGCTTCTAGTCCGGAAGATCAAGGTGCATTTTTTGAACCTTCAAACGATAAACCCTATCGTCATCCAACATTTTATAAAATTCCTGAAGGAGTAAAACATTTATAAATTGAAAATTACAAATTGAAAAATTGTAAGATTAAAAATTTTCCAATTTTCTAATTTTCCCATCTTTAATCTTTTAATTGAATGACAGTACAAGAAGCAAAATTTGAATACTTACTACGCTTAGGCGACAGCAGTTTGATCATCGGACATCGTTTATCGGAGTGGTGTGGACACGGACCAATTCTGGAAGAAGATATTGCATTGATTAATATCGCTTTGGATTTTGTTGGAAATGCAACTTCACTTTTAACGTATGCATCACAAGTAGAAGGTAAAGGTCGTAACGAAGACGATTTAGCTTTTATGCGTGGCGAAAGAGAATTCCGTAATTTATTAATTACCGAACAACCAAACGGTGATTATGCAAACACCATTGCTCGTCAGTTTTTATTTGATACGTATATGTATTTTTTATACGAAGAATTAAAAAATAGTAAAGACGAAACCATTGCTGCCATTGCAGTAAAAACACATAAAGAAATTACTTATCACTTGCGTCACACATCTGAATGGATGCTGCGCTTGGGCGATGGAACTTCGGAAAGTCACGAACGTTTACAAAATGCATTGAATGATTTGTGGATGTTTACTTCTGAAATGTTTGAGATGGATGAGGTGGATGCAATTTTAATTAAAGAAGGAATTGTTCCTGATTTGAATAAAATAAAAAACTTTTGGGAAAAAAGAGTTCACGAAGTTTTGGCTGAAGCAACTTTAGAAATACCAACCACTACTTTCAAACAAAAAGGAAGTAAAGAAGGAAAACATTCTGAACACTTAGGATTCTTGTTAGCAGAAATGCAATACGTGCATAGAGCTTATCCAGGAGCTAAATGGTAAAATTACAACACAGAGTACACTGAGCAGGCAGAGCTTCACGGAGTTCTTTTTTCTCTGTGCATCTCTAAAAAACTCTGAGATCTCTGTGTTGAAAAATGGGAAAGCCCAATGAGTGAAATAACACATTCTCAAGAACAAATTTTCAAAATACTTTCCGAGATTCCCGATCCCGAAATCCCCGTTATTAATATTATTGAACTTGGAGTTTTACGTGAAGTAAAGTTTGTGGAAGATACTTGTGTTGTAGTAATCACTCCAACGTATACTGGTTGTCCCGCAATGAAAGTTATTGAGGACGATATCAGAATTAAATTAAAAGAGATCGGGATCGAAAAAGTAAAAGTGGAATTGGTTTATTCTCCCGCATGGACCACCGATTGGATCTCAGATGAAGCAAAAGAAAAATTAAGAGCTTACGGAATAGCTCCTCCTGATCATTCAACAGAAGATAAAAAAGTTTTGCTTGGCAAAGCGCGTGATTTAAAATGTCCACTTTGTGGTTCAAAACATACAGAGATGATCTCACAGTTTGGTTCAACCGCCTGTAAAGCCTTGTACCGTTGCCTCGACTGCAAAGAACCGTTTGATTATTTTAAGTGCTTGTAATTTTTTATCTTTACATAAATACAAATTTATATGACATTCATTAAATCAGAAACGGAAGGCAATGTTTTAAAAATAACATTAAATCGTCCGGATAAATTCAATAGTTTCAATCGTGAAATGGCTTTGGCTTTGCAGGATGCTTTGGATAAAGCAGCGATTGATAAAACTGTTCGTGCAATTTTATTAACCGGTGAAGGAAAAGCATTTTGTGCGGGACAGGATCTAACAGAAGCGATGGATGCAAATGGTCCGGGAATAGAGCGAATTGTCCGAGAGCATTACAATCCTATCATAGAAAAAATAAGAGCAATTGAAAAACCGGTTGTTTGTGCTGTGAATGGTGTTGCTGCCGGAGCGGGGGCAAACATAGCTTTGGCTTGTGATGTTGTTATTGCGGCTACTTCGGTCGCATTCATTCAGGCATTCAGTAAGATTGGACTTATTCCGGATAGCGGTGGGACATTTTTTTTACCGCGATTGATTGGTTTTGGAAAAGCATCGGCATTGATGATGTTAGGCGATAAAGTTTCTGCACACGAAGCAGAAAAAATGGGAATGATCTATAAAATGGTGGATGATGCAAATTTGCAAACGGAAGGAATGGTACTTGCCAAAACATTAGGAGATATGCCAACTAAAGCAATGGGGTTGACAAAAAGATTATTAAATCAATCTCTAAAAAATACTTTAGAGATGCAATTAGAGTACGAAGCAGATGTTCAGGTACAAGCTACTATGACGCATGATTACACGGAAGGCGTAAATGCATTTTTGGAAAAAAGAAAACCAGTTTTTAAAGGGGAATAGGCCCCTCCCTTCCTCCCCAAAGGGGAGGAGTAGTGGTGTTATAAAAAATTAGAATTGAATTTATTGAAATGGATAAAGACAAAATTAACTCAAATCAAACCCTCTTCCCTTTGGGGAGAGTTGGAGAGAGGCTCATCGGAATAGTTGGATCTGGCGCAATGGGCGCAGGAATAGCACAAGTTGCAGCAACTGCAGGACATAGCGTAATTGTTTATGATAACAATCAAGCTGCTTTGGATAAAGCAAAAGTAAATTTAGATTCAACTTTAAAAAAACTTGTCGAGAAACAAAAACTTACTGACGAAAAAGCAAAGTCGATCACGTCAAATACAAAATTCGTAAATGATTTAAATCAATTTAAAAATTGCGGATTAATCATTGAAGCAATTATTGAAAATATTGATGTAAAACAAAAATTATTTTCTGATCTGGAAGGAATTGTTTCTGGAGATTGCATTTTGGCAACAAATACTTCTTCCTTATCCATTGCATCCATCGCATCTGCTTGTAAAAAATCAGAACGAGTAATTGGAATTCACTTTTTCAATCCTGCTCCCATAATGCCATTGGTGGAGATCATTCCCGGCATCATGACAGATACTTCAATTACAGAAAATTCTAAAAAAATAATTGATAGTTGGGGAAAAGTAACAGTGCTTACAAAAGATACTCCCGGTTTTATTGTGAATCGTGTTGCTCGTTCATTTTACGGTGAATCTATTCGTATTTATGAAGAAGGAATGGCAGATTTTGCAACCATCGATTGGGCCTTAAAAACATACGGTGGATTTAAAATGGGTCCCTTCGAATTGATGGATTTTATCGGTAACGATATTAACTATAAAGTAACAGAAAGTGTATGGACGCAATTTTTCTTTGAACCCCGATTCAAACCTTCCTTAACGCAAAAGCGTTTGTACGAAGCAAAATTATTTGGAAGAAAATCAGGTAGAGGGTATTATAATTATGCAGAAGGTGTTGCAATGCCTCAGCCGAAACAAGATGAAGAATTAGGAAAATATATTTTCAATCGGGTAATTGTTATGTTGATTAACGAGGCAATTGATTCTTTGTATTTGCAATTGGCAACAAAAGAGGATTTGGACTTGGCAATGACCAAAGGAGTGAATTACCCAAAAGGCTTATTGAAATGGGCGGATGAAATAGGCTTGAAAAATGTGTATACTTCTCTGGATGTATTATATGAATTATACAACGAAGATCGTTATCGTCCATCTATACTTTTAAAGATGATGGTTAGAGATGAAAAGAAATTTTATTAGATTTTTATTTGAACCAAGATGGAGGAATTTTATCAGAAATTAACCCCATTTCTTTTTATAACTTTGTTACATGGAAAATAATCAAGCAACCAAAATTATTGACAAGATGTTGGCTGAAGATAAATTCAGCGAATGGCTCGGAATTCAAAAAGTTTTAATTGAAAAAGGGCATTGCATTCTTAAAATGAAAATCCGCTCCGAAATGGTAAATGGTTTTGGAATTGCTCATGGCGGAATAGCATTTTCGTTTGCCGATAGTGCTCTTGCATTTTCATCCAATGCATATGGAAGATTGAGTGTAGCTTTGGAATGTTCTATTTCTTTTGCAGTTGCTGTAAACATCAACGATGAATTAACTTGTGAAGCAAGAGAATTGAGCCTTACTAATAAAACAGGAACTTATCACATCGAAATATCTAATCAGAAAGGTGAAAAAGTTGCCTTTTTTAAAGGAACGGTTTATCGTACAAGTAAAGAATGGGATGTTAAATAATAATTACCACTAAGGCAC
>JAYVZC010000132.1:0-4821 GCA_043783695.1 Bacteroidota bacterium | reverse complement strand
TAGTCGAAGGGTAAGAGCTTATAGTTTAAAAAGCGCAATAAAAATAAAAAAATAACCGCACAAATATCAGTTTAACTTATTCTTAGTTTTCAACTGATATTTGTGCGGTTTCATTGCCTTTGGAGGTATTGCTTATCCCAAATATGTTTTAAGTAATTTACTTCTGGAGTTATGACGTAATCTGCGGATAGCTTTTTCTTTGATTTGACGAACACGTTCGCGTGTCAGGTCAAATTTAGCACCAATCTCTTCTAATGTTAGTCCGTGATTGATCCCAATTCCGAAGAACAGTCTTACAACATCCCGTTCTCTTTCAGTTAAAGTAGAAAGTGAACGTTCGATTTCTCGTTGTAACGATTCGTTCATTAATTCATTATCTGCTCTTGGCGAATCGTGATTTACCAAGACATCTAATAAACTATTTTCTTCGCCATTCACGAAAGGAGCATCCATTGATACGTGACGACCGGATACTCTCATGGTGTCAGCAACTTTATCCATAGGTAATTCAAGGATAATGGATAACTCTTCAGCACTTGGTTCACGCTCATATTGTTGTTCTAAACGTGAATATGCTTTGTTAATCTTGTTTAACGAACCAACCTGATTAAGCGGTAAACGAACAATACGTGATTGTTCAGCTAAAGCCTGAAGAATCGATTGACGAATCCACCACACAGCGTAAGAAATAAATTTGAAACCACGTGTTTCATCAAAACGTTTTGCAGCTTTGATCAGACCTAAGTTCCCTTCATTGATAAGATCGGGTAAACTTAAACCTTGGTTTTGATATTGCTTTGCAACAGATACTACAAAACGTAAATTAGACTTCGTTAATTTCTCTAATGCTTGTTGATCTCCAGCTCTAATTTTTACTGCCAATATAACTTCTTCTTCTGCGGTAATCAATTCCTCGCGACCAATTTCCTGAAGATATTTATCTAAAGAAGCACTCTCACGGTTGGTAATTGATTTGGTTATTTTGAGTTGTCTCATAGGACTATTTTGATTTTATTTGATGATTAATTCTTTTGCAAAGGTACTCTATAACTGTTTGTTTTGACAAATATTTCATCTTAAAATAACTTTTGGAACATGCTGGTTGTTAGCAACTTACAAATAATTAGACTGAGTAGTAAAATAACTCTATAAAAAGGCTTTTATTGTCGATAAAATAGAATTCTGTTGTTTATAAAAAAACAGAGTAGAATTTTTAAACACTAATCGACTGAGTTTATGGTGAGCGGAGTCGAATCCACTCAGGGTAAACTGTAGCACATAGAAAAAATTAAATAAAAAGAGGAAAAGTGATAGCTGCTTAAAGTTTCACACAGCACCAAATCTCTTAGTGATTTGGTGCTGTGTTTTTATGCCTTTCCTATTCCTATGTGTTTAAATTTTGATAATGCCCCTAAAGCCCAAAACCATAATAAGCTCTCATGCCATTAGGGTAAATTCCTTCTATCAAAACGCCACCTTTTTTATTTTCAAGAGTAGATTTAATATCTTCAATAGTAGAAATTTTCTTTTTATCAACGCTGGTGATGATGAATCCTTCTTTAATTCCAGCACTCAATAATTTACCGGCACCAAGTTTTGAAACCTTCAATCCATTTTCAATATTCAATAGCTTCTTCTCATCGGAACTCACTTCTTCAAACGAAGCGCCTAAAGTGGAAACAACTTCTATTTTCGGTTTTGTAACGACATCGGTATTGTTGTCTTTATTCTTAAGAACAACGGCCAATAGTTTTTCTTGATTGTTGCGTGTCAATGTCACATTTATTTTATTCCCAGGGCGGTATCTGCTTATTTGCTCTAACAGTTCAGGTGTGTTATTTACTTCCGCTTCGCCAATTTTAGTAATAACATCACCTTCTTTTATTCCTGCTTCTTCACCGGCACCACCAGCAAAAACACCTTTTATGTAAACACCTTTTATTTGATTAATGCTTTTTTCAGTAGCTAATTTTCCATCTAAATCGGCAATACTCAAACCTATAAAGGCTCGTTGTGCTTCACCAAATTCCAATAAGTCGGCAACTATTTTACGAGCAATGTTTACAGGAATAGCAAAGGAATAACCAGTATAAGACCCAGTCATTGATACAATAGCCGAGTTAATCCCAATTAACTCTCCTTTAGCATTTACTAGTGCGCCACCACTGTTTCCGGGGTTTACAGCAGCATCTGTTTGTAAATAGGATTCAATTGGAGTTGACCCTTTATTGGGATCATTTCCCGGAATATTAATATTTCTTCCTTTTGCGCTTATGATTCCCGCTGTAACAGTAGAGTTCAAATTAAAAGGATTTCCAACTGCTAACACCCATTCACCTACTTTTACATCGTCAGAATTACCGTAAGCAATAAATGGTAATTCGTCTTCCTTAATTTTTAAAAGTGCTAAATCGGTAGATGGGTCTTTGCCAATTATTTCAGCGGTATAACTGCGTTTGTCATTTAAAGTGATTTCTATTTTGTCGGCTCCATCCACAACGTGATTATTGGTAACTATATAACCATCTTGGGAAATAATTACTCCTGAACCAGTTGACACTGGTGCTTGTTGGGGTTGACGTTGTCCTCTGTAACCAAATAAATCCCGAAAAGGGTCGTATAGGTATTGATTTTGTGTTTCTAAAGGATAGGTTGTTTTAACGTTTACAACTGAATGAACCGAAGAAGCTGCGGCTGTTGTAAAGTCTACTGCTAATTCCGGAGTGGTTATTCCTGGTAATTTCACATATTTTACAGGTATTTGATATTCCAGCTGAGATGTTTGAATATTAGAACTGTTGCTTATAAAGTGGTTAAGGCTTAAAGCAGTTAATCCACCAATACTTGCTATTACAAAAACTCCTAAAATCTTTTTCATAAATTTATTTTTTTATTGTTTGTATTATAACGAAATTTAATACAAATAGTAACACAAATTTTATACCTATATTATTTTTGTCATTTATTTTTAACATTGTTTAACAGCCAATTGCAAAGGTTGTTTAACTTTACACAAGATTTATAAAAGGAAGAAAAATAGTATAAAATTCGATGAGTAGTTTCAAAGAGAAATCACAAGGTTTTATTATCGGAATTTTAGTCGGCTTGGTTGTAGCTGGTGGCTTTTTTGTTTTCAAGCTGGATGATTATTTTAAAGAGCTGAATTTTTATAAATCTGTTTCTAATACTTTTTCTTCAGACAAAAACGAGTCTGCCGAAAGAGTTGTCAAGGAAGCTACATCAATGGAAGCAAAAGAAAAAAAGAAAAAAACAAAGTCCACTAAAATTGTTTCAGAAAAAAGTGATATAGAAGCAGAGGTTACTGAAAATATAGATTCAATTAGAATTTTTAAAGATTCGCTTACTTTAGAAAATCCTGTTATGGATGACGTTATAGTTAGGAAAGATGAATTACTTTTTACAAAAACATTAGAGGTTATAGATCTTGATCCTGTTGCAAAAATGACAGGAAAAGATTCTTTGTTGCAAAAAGTAAGTGGAATAAAAGAGGATAAAAATTCTTCAAAACAGTTTCTGAATGTTGAATTTTGGTCTTCTCCATTGAGTTACAAAGGATACAGGATGAGTAAATATAAATTGGTTCTTTATGGAATTGCTTCCGCAGAAGGAATAAAAATATATAAGTTGGACGATGTTGCTTATTTAAAAAGTGCTTCATTCATTTATCGTTTAGATGGATTCGGTGATTTTAAGTCTTACGAGCGAATTACAGACGAATCGATAATCAATAAGTTAAAATAATTATGCAGATTGCTTTTTTAAAATATCAGGGAACAGGAAACGATTTTATCATCATTGATAATCGTGAAATGAAATTTAATCGTGCGGATAATACTTTGGTAGCAAAGCTTTGTGATAGACGATTTGGAATTGGGGCAGATGGTTTAATGTTGTTGCAATCGAAAATTGGTTATGATTTTGAAATGGTTTATTATAATTCCGATGGCAATGAAAGTAGCATGTGCGGAAACGGTGGAAGATGCATTGTAGAATATGCAAGAACTTTAGGATTGGTAAGAACAAAAGCAAATTTTTTAGCATCAGATGGTGAACACGAAGCATTGTTAAATCATCCTTTTAATATTAGCTTGAAGATGAACAATGTTAGTAAAGTGGAAATGAATGGTCAATTTTGCTATCTGAATACCGGTTCCCCTCATTATGTTTTGTTTGTAAGCAATGTGAAAGACTATAAAGTTGTTGAAGAAGGAAGAAAGATCAGAAACAACGAGCGCTTTAAAGAAAAGGGAACCAACGTTAATTTTATCGAAAAAGAATTGAATGAATTGTTTGTCCGTACCTATGAACGAGGAGTGGAAGATGAAACATATTCTTGCGGAACAGGAGTTACAGCTGCGGCATTGGTTGCTTCTTTGAAAAATGTTTCTACCGGTCAGGATTATTGCGATGTAAAAACATTGGGTGGAAATTTAAAAGTGAAATTTAATAAACACGAAGATAATTCGTTTACAGATATTTGGTTAGAAGGTCCGGCAACATTTGTTTTTAAAGGAGAAATTACTGTTTAATGATTCAAGAGAAAATTACATATCATTTATATATCAAAAAGTCTTTCAGCGAGCAAGATTTGCAGAAAGGTTTATTCATTGCTGTTGTTCATGCAACTCGCATTCCTCCACACATAGGAATGATAGCCGATAAAAAATATCATTCACTTTCAATTAAAGGACAGGACATCAATACATCTTTAGTTACTTTAGTGAAGAATTCCTCCATCAGAAAAATTCCAACTTTGTTTATCAAAATTAAATCACATCCAACATTTAGTGATATTTATTT
>JAYVZC010000131.1:0-11329 GCA_043783695.1 Bacteroidota bacterium | reverse complement strand
TAAGGGAAGAACAAAAAAGAAAGAAAAAAGAATTACTAGCTAATCAACAACAGAAAAACAATGAAGTGCGCAAACTGGTTGAGGCAGCTGCTTTTGCCGAACGCTCTGTAAGAATAAGCAATCAAAAAACATTGCCCGATGTGAAAGGATATGCACCAAAAGAAACACCAAATTTTGCTGTTACTGTTGATGATGGAATGATTAAAACAACAAGAACCACTACAGTAACATTAGGAAAAAAATTAGATACCTACAGAAAAGAAACCTATTTCTGGGGCACTGTTTATTGCTATAAAAACGATATTGGAATTGACGAATTAATTTATAATAAAGAAATTGCATTTTTCTCTGGTTATCAAAATAAATAATGGCACACATGAAAAAATATCACATTGTATCCTATGCATTGCTAATCCAATGTCTGATACTTTTAATAAGTCCTATTCATGCCCAAACCACCAGCTTTATTTATTATGGTGTTGAACAAGGCTTGTCGCAATCGCAAGTACAAGACCTTACACAGGATGATGATGGAAATTTGTGGATTGCAACCCTTTCGGGACTAACAAAATACAATGGACGTGAATTCAAAACATTTTCAAGAAAAGATTCTTTAGCAGAAGACTGGGTAACCGCATTGTGTAAAGATAAAAAAGGAAATATTTGGTTGGGGCATTGGGCTGGTGGAGTATCGCTGTATAATAATAAAACGAAAAAAATTGAAAATTTAAATTTAGAAGAATATACTCGTTTTAAAACAGTTACTACCATTATTCAAGATGCCGGCAACCGTTTTTGGATTGCAACAGAAGGTGCCGGAATTTTTGTTTACGACCCGGAGAAAAAAACAATGATTTCTCTAAATAAAAAAGATGGACTCAGTAGTGATAATGTGTACGATATCTGTTTAGATCAAAAAGAAAATGTATGGATAGCAACCGATATCGGAATCACAATTTATGATACAAAAACAGACATTTCTTCCCCCTCTTCCTTTAGTATTTTAAATACCGGGAATGGTTTACATAGCAACAGAATCACCACTCTTGCATTAGTAAACTATAACGAAATGTGGGTTGGCTCTGCCGATGTTGGAGTAATGACACTTCAAATAAAAGATGATTTTAATGTCAAAATTCCAACCAAAGCACTTGAAAATGCTGGTAATCGTATTAACATTGCAAGTGGTTTAGAATCCGATTTTATCAATTGTATTTTCGAAGATAAAACACACAATGTGTGGGTTGGAACTACCGGTGGTGGAGTAACAAAAATTACTCCATACCCATCTAAAATTCGTTCAGAATCCATCTCTAAAGCCATCGTTTATACTTACAATACCAAACAGGGATTAAATTATTTTAATGTCAATACTGTTTTTCAAGATCGTGAAGGGGCTATTTGGATTGGTACCGATATTGGACTAAATCAATATCGTGGCGAACGTTTTCAAATTTATGATGAAGGCGATTCTGTTGTCAACAACCTTGTTTGGACAACCCTGTGTGATAAAGAAGGAAATATTTGGTTAGGAACCAATGATGGGATTTCAAAAATTACTTTCAATTATTCCGAAATAAATAAAAAAGAAAATCATACTATACAAAACTATTCCACCAAGGATGGATTGCCAAGCAATGTTATTCTTTCTTCATTCGAAGATAAAGACGGGAATCTCTGGTTTGGAACAGGCTTTGGCGGAGTTTGTAAATTCAATAAAACAACAAATCGCTTTGAAGCGTATACAAAAGAAGATGGATTAGCAGGAGATGTCGTTTATGCAATAAGCGATGACAACAAAGGAAATTTATGGTTCGGAACAAAAGAAGGAGCATCTAAATTTGATCCTGTAACAAAAACATTCAGAAATTATTCCATTGCTGATGGATTGGGTGGAAATAATGTATACCGAATTTTTAAAGATTCGAAAGGACACTTATGGTTTGGTGCATTGGGTGGAAGCTTGTCCATGTACGATGGTGCAAGTTTCAAAACATTTGATGAAGAAGATGGAATGCATCATCGCTTTATTTTATGTATCAACGAAGATAAAAACAACAACTTATGGTTTGGAGCTTACGGTGGTGGCTTATACAAATACGATGGAAAAGTATTTACCAATTTTTCTGTAAAAGAAGGCTTAACAACCGACTCACCGTATTCAATTATTGCAGATAACGAAAATCATATCTGGATTGGAAGCAGCAGAGGTATCGATCGCTTTGATGAGAAAACAAATAAGTTTGTGCACTATGGAAAAGCAGAAGGGTTTTTAGGAGTAGAAACAAATCCCAATGCTGTTTGTCGGGATAAACAAGGAAACCTCTGGTATGGAAGCATTATGGGTGCTGTTAGATACAGCCCTAAAGAAGATAAACTAAATACTGTTGAGCCTCTAACATTTATTACAGGAATAAAATTATTCATGAAAGCTTTTGAATTTCCTGATGATGCCCGATTTAAATACAATGAAAATCATTTGACTTTTAATTTCATTGGAGTAAGTTTAAACAACCCTGAAAAAGTTAAGTACCAATATAAATTAGAAGGATTTGACAAAGACTGGTTGCCAGGTCTAACGTCAGCCAACGAAGCGGTATACACCAATTTGCCTCCGGGGACATATACTTTTTTAGTGCGTGCATTTAATAACGATGGCACAGGAAACATTGGAGCAACAGAATACAAATTTTACATTGCTCCTCCTTTTTGGCAAACAGCTGTTTTTTATATCTTGGTATTTGTGTTCGCCATTTTCGGATTATACGTATTTGATAAAATGCGCACACGAAAATTAAAAATTGCTAAAAAATTATTGGAAGAAAAAGTAGTAGAACGTACCGAAGAGCTTGCAATAAAAAACGCAGAGCTAGCTGAAAAAAACAAAGACATTACCGATAGTATCCGCTATGCGAAACGAATTCAAGAAGCAATTCTTCCACCTGAAAATGTAATTAAAAATCATTTTCCTAATTCATTTATTTTTTCAAAACCAAAAGATATTGTGAGTGGAGATTTTTATTGGTTAAATAAAAAAGGAGACGAAATAATGTTTGCTGCTGTAGATTGCACAGGACACGGTGTTCCTGGTGCGTTTATGAGTATTGTTGGCTCTAATATTTTAAACCAAGCAGTAAATGAAAGTAAGGTGGTTACTCCGGCAAAATTTTTAGATAAATTAAACAAAGGAGTAAGTGAAACATTAAATCAAACTTCGGAAGATACTAGATTGCGTGATGGAATGGATATTGCTTTGTGTACCATCAATTTTAAAACAATGGAGCTACAGTATGCCGGAGCATACAATCCATTATTTATTATTCGAGGAAAAGAATTAATAGAAATAAAAGCCGATAACATTGCAATTGGAAGCTATACCGAAACGCAACAACAAAACTATACCAATCACATTATTCCACTTCAAAAAGGAGACACTATTTATATTTTCTCAGATGGTTATGCCGATCAATTTGGTGGACCAGATGGTAAAAAATTCAAACAAGCGCAATTCAAAACAATGCTTATGAATTTGAATGGCGTTTCGATGGAACAACAAAAAATTGCATTAGAACGCTCGATTGAAGAATGGAGGGGAGTGTTGCAACAGGTGGATGACATGTTGGTGATTGGGGTGAGTGTATAAATTACGACAAACTAGAGAACATAGATTTGTATATAATGAATGGCGATAATTTGTGCGAGGCAATAGCTAGGAGATTTAACATTATTTGTATTTAATAATTCCCCCAATAAAATATTATCTTCTATTTTTATCTTAAATAAAAAAACTATGAACACAACTCCATTCAAATCAAGCGCACTATTAATTTGTACATTTTTAATTCTATCCTTTCAATCATTCGGACAGATTACCGAAAACAATTATCGTGTTTATTCAACAAAACTTAACAAAGAGGTTACTCTTAATGATGTTGTTGAAGAAATGAAAAATTATGATGTGCTTTTTTTCGGAGAAGAGCACAATGATTCCGTAACCCATAATTTAGAAAATAAAATGCTTGAACTCCTGTATCAAAAATATAATTCAAGTATTACGCTTTCAATGGAAATGTTTGATAGAGACGTTCAAATTGTTATGAATGAATATTTGAGTGGAAGTATCCGGGAGAAAAATTTTACTAAAGATGCTCGAGTATGGAGTAATTACAGAGACTACAAGCCTATGGTTGAATTTTCAAAAAAGAACAAACTAGATGTCATTTGCGCAAATGCTCCAAGTCGATACACAAATCTTGCTGGAAGAAAAGGTCAAAAAGCATTAATGGAATTAAGTACTGATGCAAAAAAATTATTTGCACCATTGCCTTATGATACTGCAAGTGGAAAATATTATGACAAATTAATGGCACTAACTAAACATGATATTGCTCCAACGGTTGCTGATACATCAGCTAAAAAAACGCCTGCTATGCCGCCAATGGGTGGATTTAACTTAATTATGGGGCAATCACTTTGGGATGCGACTATGGCTTATTCTATTTCAGAATATTTAAAAAAGAATATCGAAAAAAAAGTAATGCAAGTGAATGGAAGATTTCATAGTGATGAGGGATTTGCAGTTGTAACACAATTGAAAAAATACAGCCCGAAAACAAAATCGCTCATTATTTCTACAGGTTCTGACGATGCCTTTCCAAACATTGATTGGAGCACTCATAAACAATTTGGTGATTATATTATTATTACCGATCCAGCTATACCAAAGACATACAAAGAATAAAAGACTACAATCCCATATCCCCACCGCCTTCAAAGCCTCCGTTGTTTTGCTTATCTGGGCGAGATTTTCTAGTCTCTGACATTTTACCAAATCGGTAGCTAAAGGTAAGTGTCGCAATACGCGATTCTCTCTTACGATTAAATTCTTGATAAAATGTCGGATCGTTATCTCCTATAATTCTAAATTTACGAGCATCTGTTAAATCAGTAATGTTTAAACTCACACTTGCATTTTTAAATATTTCTTTTTTAAACCCTAAATCCATTGAAAATATTGATTTTACTTCTCCTTGCAAAGTTGCTGTTGGGCCATTGTAATTCGCTGTAAATTGAATGTCCAAGTTCTTCCAAATACGCATATTCGATAGCAATTTTACGATATAACTTACATTTTCATTTTGCAAATCGCCTTGAGCACTACTTCCATCAATTTTTGTTTCAAAACCATTGGCACTAAATGTAACATTCCACCATTTGGTAATGTCTGTTTTCAAAATTAATTCTAATCCATAAGATTGAGATTTATCAAGGTTGATAAATGTAATGTAGG
Source organism: Bacteroidota bacterium (assembly GCA_043783695.1). Classification (GTDB taxonomy): domain Bacteria; phylum Bacteroidota; class Bacteroidia; order 2-12-FULL-35-15; family 2-12-FULL-35-15; genus 2-12-FULL-35-15. The sequence goes on along the minus strand of JAYVZC010000131.1, from coordinate 6,039 downwards.
AAATAGTACTATCTGAAATTGTTTTGTAGCGCTGCATAACACCATCTGTTTGACGAAAATAAGCAGTAGCAGTAAGTACTCCTTTTGGAAAATATTTTAAGTAACTCAACTCGTACGAATTGATGTATTCCGGCTTCAAATAAGGGTTTCCATAACGAATGTTGTACGGGTCGGCATAATCTTTAAATGGATTTATTGATTTTATATTGGGTCTATTAATCCTTCTGCTATAGCTAATCTGTAGCTCTTGTTCCTTTTTTAATTTTTGCGATAAATGTAACGATGGAAATAAATTAAAATAATTATTCTTGAATTTTTCATTTGTTGTTACCAAATTAGAAATAGTATTAGCTTCTTCGGCACGCAGACCCACTTGATATCCAAAGTTTTTAATTGCACCAGAAAAAGTAGAGTACGCAGCATAGATATTTTCCGTATAAATAAAGTTATTCGTCAAATTTGTATCTGAAACAAAAACATCGCTGCTGTAATCAAACTCTTCAGAAACAAAATCACTTCCAATAGTTCTCAAAGTTGTTTTAGCTCCCAACTCCCATTTCATATTATTTTTCAGAGGATGTACATAATCTACTTGAGCAGATAAAATATTATTTTTTGTTTTTGTTCCGACATTTTGTTTAAATGGTGTTGCATTCTTTGAGGCATATTTTAATGTATAACCTCTTTCCACATATTTTTCAACAGCATCGCCACGTCCATCAGAATATATTGCATCAAAAATTAATTCTTTTTTTAGTTTGGTATATGTTTTTCTATAATTCAAATTATAATCGATACTTACGGGTGCATCAGCTTTAAAATTATCGCGGGAATAACTGGCCGAAGCAATGTCTTTATTATCGGCTTCAAAAAAGTTAACCGCCTCATTGCTGTTTTCGGTTCCCATATTGTAGGTTACAGAAGCCCCCATGGTGTTTTTATCATTCAAATAAAAATCTATTCCGGCTTTAGCATTGTGTGAAATGTTTTTATTTAGCTGAGTGGAATTTTGTCTCAGAAAAAATGTAGTGTCTTTCAAAATATTTTTACGCAAAGTACTCCCACTTCCGGTTCTATTGTTGGAACGAAATCCATAATTAGCGTAGACATTCACCTTTGAATTTCGGTAACTAATATTTGTTGAAGCATTGAATTTATCACCAGTTCCAGCACCAATGCTCACCGAACCATTGAACCCGTTTAGTTTGTTTTTCTTAGTTATAATATTAATGATTCCCGACATTCCATCCGGATCATACTTGGCAGAAGGATTTGTAATTAGCTCGATGCTTTCGATGCTACTTGCGGGGATTTGTTGCAAAATAGCAGCTCTACTAGAACCTGTTATACTTGAGGGTTTTCCATCAATTAAAACAGTAATATTTCCACTTCCCCTTAAACTAATATTTCCATCTATATCCACCGAAACACTTGGAATACTTTGTAGCACATCAGTCGCGGAACCGCCTTCACTGACAATGCTTTTGTCAACATTAAATATTTTTCTATCAATTCCTAGTTGAAGTGTACTTTTTTCAGATGCTACTTCTACTTCTCCTAATTGTTCGGTATTGTTTTTTAATTTGATTTGCCCTAAATTAATTTCTGTGGTTCTAGGTCGAATAGCAATGGTATCAATTACCAACTGTTTGTATCCAATAAAATTAATCTTCAGAAAATAACGCCCAAAAGACAATTCAGAAAATTGAAAATCACCCTTAGTTCCGGCAACGGCTCCATTTACTAAAGAAGAATCTTTTAGTTTGTATAAAGCAACGGCAGCAAATTCAACAGGGAGCTTCGTTTTATTATCTAAGACTACACCTTTGATTGTTCCAATAGCAGGAGCGTTTTCTCCCTGCGAAAATTGTTTGTTTTGAGAAAAAACAATAAACGAAAGAGAGAGAAAATAAAAAAACAGAATACCTTTTTTAGCTGACACGAGGATTTTATTGATTCGGCTCCAAAAATACAAATTAAAGCCTTTGCTGAATTCGGCATTCGACCGGTGAGCATGTTAAAAAAATAGAAATTGTCAACGAATATCCGTTGTTCCAAAGAGACACATCTTTCTTAACTGTCATTCCGTGCTACCAATGTCGTTTAGTTAAGGATTATTAACCTTGTAAACAGGTCGCCCCTCTGGAGTTTTATTGATTTCCAATATCAAAGTTCTACAAACAGATTGCTCCTACGGAGCCATCATAAAGCCTCAGCGAGGCGACATGTTTTTAGAACTTTAAATTACATATGTTGTAAAAGCTCCAGAGGAGTGACCTGTTAATTCTTAAAAAACGACATTGCCCGTGCTACGACAAGGGATAACAAATGCGATGAGAGCAGTCTTTATAAAATGGCTTAAATGGCGCATACAAACAATTTATTATCTCTCTTATTAAAGATAGTGAACAGCGAATTAAAATTTACATTCGCAATAATGTAATTCGTGTTTGTTGATTTGTATTCTTCTTCTATTGATAGTATTTCTATATCTTTTAGTTCTTCTTTATTTTGAAAACGGATGTATAATTTAATTGGGAAATCATATTCAATTTGTTTTATTCCGTCTTCAATTTTATTATTTCCGTTCAATGTTTTTTTTAATTTTTTGTAGGCATATTTATAGTCATACGTTAAAGCTGAAATATCCGATAATACAGCACTTCCTGTTGGATGACTTCCTGCTCCTTTTCCTACAAATGTTTGTTTACAAGAAAAAGCTCCTTCCACTTCAACTGCGTTGTATTCATACAAAACATTGTATAATTCACTTTCTCTATCTACAAAATGTGGCAAACAATAAACCCTGAATTTATCTCCTACTTTTTGTGAAACGCCTAACATTTTTATGCGCAATCCTCTTTGTTTGGCATATAAAATATCATCGTAGCTGATGTTCTGAATTCCTGTATTAAAAATATTATCTGGCTTTAATACAATTCCAAATGCATGAACAGTGAGTAGTAGCGTTTTAAATTTAGTATCAAAGCCTGCAACATCTAGCCAGGGATCGCTTTCTGCAAAGCCGCTTAATTGTGCATCTGTCAAAACCTCGCCATAATCTTTGTTTTCCAACTCCATTCGAGTAAGGATATAGTTACATGTTCCGTTTAAAATCCCTTTTACACTACTTAGTAATTCGTTATCATAATATTCTTCTAGATTACGAATAATTGGAATGCTACCACCGGCAGAGGCTTCGTAAATTAATGCAACATTATTTTTTTCCTGTAACTGATACAGTTCTTGGAAATTTTCGGCTAACATTTTTTTGTTTGCAGTAACTACACTTACACCGTTGTTCATCGCATCCCTTACAATAGCAAAGGCTTCATCGGCATTATTAATCAATTCCACAATAACATTTAAGTTGTTATGTTTCAAAATTTCTTCTCTGTCATAAGTAAAAAAAGACGTATCAATTTTTCTTTTTTTGTTTTTGTCCTTAACACAAATTTTTTCGATAGAAGCTTTTAATCCTTGTGAATGACTCAATACATCGTACAATCCCTGTCCAACACAGCCAAAGCCAAATAATCCTATTGTAATGTTTTTGTTTTCCATACCTTTAATTAATGATTTGTTGAATTGAAGATTTAATGCGTTTTTGACCCCTACTCTTATTGTTGTTTTGATATAAATATTAAATTTTTTGTGCGTTTCTTGTTGAAACAATATTGCTTTTCATATTTTTTTGTTTAACTATTGAGTAAACGCTTTAATATCGAGAGTAGTTCAAAACTAAAAAAGACTTCCCGTTTTCAGAAAGCCTTTTAAATATTATCTTAAATATATTGTTACAACAGGCTTTCCAGAATTACACACACACCATACAGCACATCTTTGCAGGGCTGTTTGAAAGTTTAAGCGTATATGTAAAGTTGTTGCTCACGATTTCTTATTTCGTTGCAAATATATGACACTAATTTTTAGTCTTCCAAATTTTTTTGATCCTTTTTGTGCCTCGCAATATTCACAGACGATTCGGAGGCAATGTTTTAAAATGAAAAAAAGATGTATTTGAAAGGTAAAAAATTAATTGTTGTAATTATGTAGGCTTCTAATTGTGTAATTATAAATATTAATATCCTATTAATCAACTATTTAAATATATATTATTAATAATTTAATGTTAAATATTTAGCCATTTAATAATCAAAAATGGTTACTTTTAAACTGTTTTATTTTGTAGTTATCCAAACGCACACTATTTTTAATCAATTATTTAATTATCAATATATTATGAATTTTAAGAATTCGCTTTTTGATGTGATAAAATCGCTTTCCGGTTCGGAGAAGAGGTATATAAAATTATCTACCGAATTCCGGGAGGAAAGCAATTATACTCGTCTGTTTGATTGTTATGAGCGTATGCGCACCTACAACGAAGCAGTTATTCAAAAAGAATTTAAAGGAGAAGCAATTTTAAATCAAATTCATGTCGCAGAAAACTATTTATACAAAGCTATTCTCAAGTGTTTGAGAAACTTTAATGCCGATAGTAGTATTGAAATTGAAATAAAAAATCAACTGAATGATGTAGAAGTTTTATACCGAAAAGGTTTGTATCAGCTGTGTCGAAGCATTTTAACACACATCGAAAAAAGTGCACTAAAGTATGAAAAGCATTTTGCTTTAATTGAAGTGTACAATTGGTACAGCGAATTACGTGAGGTAATGGCAGATAATAAGTCGCTTCCCGGCCATGTAACTGTTTATCAAAACGAATTAAATAGTTTGAACGCATACAAAAACATCATCGAGTACAAAAAAATTTCTAGCGATTTGTTTTTCAATTTACGAAGCGGAGAAATGTATCGCGAGAAAGATCAAATGCGTGAAACTGAAAAAATTATTCTTTCTTCCTTATTGCAATCCGAAGCAAAAGCCACTACATTCCGTTCCAAGATTAGCTTCTACCAGGCTCATGACATGTATCAAACTATTAAAGGTAACAAAGAAAGGGCAATCACCTATCAACAAAAAATTATTTCATTGTTGGAAAAAAAACCGCATCAGATTCAAAAGAACCCATTGTTTTATTTAATCTCGATGAACACCTTGGCAATTGGATTAACTACGATTAAACAGTACGATGAAGCTGTTCACATCATTCAAAAATTAAGAGCCTCTACAAAATCATTCAGCATAAAAAACAACATCGACTGGCAAACAAAATTATTTACCATCACAAATTTCTTAGAATTGGATGTGTATATTAAGTCGAATAATTTTACAAAAGGAATAGCCTTAATCCCTCACATACAAGGCGAATTAGAACGACTAGAGAACCATGTGAACCCCGTTCTTGACTTGCAATTCAGCTTCTCTTTCGCACGATTGTTACATGCGGACAAAAAACACAAAGAGTCTTTGCGTTGGATCAATAAATTATTGAACAACCCGAATAAAGAATTGCGTGCTGATATTTATTGTTGTGCACGAATGCTTCAAATCATTATTTATTACGAAACAAAAGATTGGAACATGCTTCCGTATGCGATTATAAATACTACTCGCTATTTAAAATCGACTAAAAAATTATATCGTGCAGAAACGGCTCTGTTGGCTGTAATGCGAAAGTTGGAAGATGTAGAAAAACCAAAAGAGTTGCAGCAATTAAAAAAACTTAGCATTGCTTTCGAAGAAATATTTACAGATAATTTAGAAAAAAACCTGTTGGATAATTTTAATTTCTCGGATTGGGTAAATGATAAAATAAAATTGCTTACACAAGATTAAAAATTTTTGGGCGAGAATAAAGTCTTCGATAGTGTCTGCTTCAACGCAGAATGCTCAGCCTGACGGGTCAATGTTGTTCTGAGTTCTAGAACGTCACACTGAGCATTCTGCGTTGAAGCAGACACTATCGAAGTGTTCATGACTTGCAGGACAACCTACTTAATCACCACTTTCCCAATACCAACAACACTTTCAGAGGTATATACTTTATAGAAATAAATTCCATTTTGTAATTCCTCTCTCGAAATTTCAAATTGTTTTTCTGTAATTCCTGTTTTCGATTTTACTTTTTTGCCT
>JAYVZC010000130.1:0-4838 GCA_043783695.1 Bacteroidota bacterium | reverse complement strand
TAAGAGTTACTCTTCGCGGAGATATGATGTATGAGTTTTTAGACAGATTAATTTCTGTTGCTTTACCTCGTATCCGTGATTTTAGAGGAATCAATGATAAAGGTTTTGACGGAAGTGGAAACTATACTTTAGGTGTTACTGAACAAATCATTTTCCCAGAAATTGATATTGATAAAGTAAGTAAGATCATGGGTATGGACATAACTTTTGTTACTTCAGCTGATTCAGACGGAGAAGCATTAGCATTGTTAAGTGAATTTGGATTACCATTTAAAAATCAAAAAAAATAATATAAGTCGATGGCAAAAGAATCAATGAAAGCAAGAGAAGTTAAACGTAAGAAACTTGCTGATCTATACGCTGAAAGAAGAGCTGCTTTAAAAGCAGCTGGAGATTCAGTTGGATTACAAAAATTACCAAGAGCTTCTTCACCAACTCGTCAACGTAACCGTTGTAGATTAACTGGGCGTCCAAGAGGTTATATGCGTCAATTCGGTATTTCACGTAATCAATTCCGTGAAATGGTTTTGGATGGTTTGATTCCGGGATTGACAAAATCAAGCTGGTAATTCAGCCTGATCACAAAAAGAGTATTAATGTATAATTATCCTGCGTGCGGGATAACATATAAAACCAAATAAAATGACAGATACAATTGCAGATTACCTCACAAGAGTGAGAAATGCTATCAAAGCAAACCACAGAATCGTAGAGATTCCTTCTTCTAACCTTAAAAAAGAGATCACTAAGATCCTTTTCGAAAAAGGCTACATCCTTAGTTACAAATTTGAAGACCTGCCTACCGGACAGGCAGGTTCAACTGTTCAGGGCAACATTAAAATTGCTTTGAAATACCATCCTGTTAACAAACAGTCGGCTATCAAGAATCTTGAAAGAGTGAGTACTCCGGGTTTACGTAAATATGCTGGTTCAACAAAAATACCTCGCGTTTTAAACGGATTGGGAATCGCTATCATTTCAACTTCTAAAGGTGTAATGACCGACAAAGAAGCGAAAACACAAAAAGTGGGTGGTGAAGTATTGTGTTATGTTTATTAATATTTAGGAGGAAAGAAAATGTCAAGAATAGGTAAATTACCAATCACACTTCCGAAAGGAGTAGAGGTTAGCGTTTCAGATAAAAACGTTGCAACTGTTAAAGGGCCGAAAGGAACATTAACTCAAAGCATGGATACTGCAATTACGGTTGCAAACACTGATGGTGTTTTAACTGTAACTCGTGCAACTGATCAGAAACGTCACAGAGCAATGCATGGTTTATACCGTGCTCTTTTAGCTTCAATGGTTAAAGGTGTTAGCGAAGGATATAAAACAGAGCAAGAACTTGTTGGTGTTGGTTACCGTGCTGCAAACAAAGGACAAATGTTAGAATTGACTTTAGGTTATTCTCACAACGTTGCATTTGAATTACCGGTAGAAATTAAAGTAACTACTGCGACAGAAAAAGGACAGAACCCAAAGATTATTTTGGAATCAGCAAACAAACAATTACTTGGCGCAGTAGCTGCGAAAATCCGTTCATTGCGTAAACCTGAACCATATAAAGGAAAAGGTATCAAATTTACTGGTGAGATCTTGAGAAGAAAAGCAGGTAAATCAGCAGGTAAATAATAAATAAGAATTTAAATTATCGGCTCAAACCGGTAGAAACAAGGTAAATAAAATGGCTAATAACACAAAAAATTTCAGAAGAAACAGAATCAAGCAACGTATTCGTAAGGTTGTGAACGGTGATGCGCAAAGCCCACGTTTGTCTGTTTTCAGAAGCAATAAAGGTATCTACGTTCAATTGATTGATGATATTTCAGAAAAAACATTGGTTGCTGCATCTTCAGCTGACAAAGGAATTGCTGATGCAAAAGGCAATAAAATTGATCAAGCTAAATTGGTTGGAAAGGCAATCGCTGAAAAAGCAATTAAAGCTGGTATTTCATCTGTGAAATTTGACAGAAACGGATATTTATATCACGGAAGAGTTAAATCATTGGCAGAAGGTGCTCGTGAAGCAGGATTAAAATTCTAATAATTACAAATTGAAAATTAAAGATTGAAAGATTGAAGAGAAATAAAAAATCCTAAATCCTAAATCCAGAATCTAAAAATAAAAAAATGTCAAACGCAAACATTAAAAGAGTAAAATCAAGTGATATCGAATTGAAAGATAAACTTGTTAGCATCCAACGTGTAACTAAGGTTACCAAAGGAGGTAGAAACTTTACATTTTCAGCTATTGTTGTAGTTGGAAACGAAAAAGGAATTGTTGGATACGGTTTAGGTAAAGCAAAGGAAGTTACTGATGCTATCACTAAAGGTATTGATGATGCAAAAAAGAATTTGATCAAAGTTGCTATCGTAAAAGGAACTGTTCCTCACGAACAATATGGTAAATTCAGTGGTTCATTGGTTTTCTTGAAACCTGCTGCTCATGGTACAGGTGTAATTGCCGGTGGTGCGATGCGTGCTGTTTTAGAAAGCGTTGGTGTTACAGATGTATTGGCAAAATCAAAAGGATCATCAAATCCTCACAATGTTGTTAAGGCAACAATGGATGCTTTGATGAAAATGCGTGATGCAGCTACTGTAGCTCAAACACGTGGTATATCAATGGAAAAAGTATTTAACGGATAAACAAATTAGAGATTTATTGAAATAGAGAATTAGAGAGTTAATTCACTAAATCACCAAATCACCAAATCAATAATTTAGAAAAAATGGCAACAATTAAAATCAAACAGATAAAAAGCGGAATCGGTCAAACAGTTCGTCAAAAACGTACTTTACAGGCTTTAGGTTTTATCAAACTGCACCAGACAATTGAAAAGGAAGCAACTCCTCAAATTTTGGGAATGGTAAAAAAAGTAGCACATTTGCTAGTTGAAGTAAAATAAAAATTAGAGAGTATTGATTTAGAAAAATAGAGAACTATAAAAACTCAAATTAGCTAGATCTACAAATCAATAAAAAGAAAAAAAATGAATTTAAGTAATTTAACACCAGCAGAAGGTTCAGTAAAAAACGCTAAAAAGCGTATTGGTAGAGGTCAAGGATCAGGAAAAGGTGGAACATCTACAAAAGGACACAAAGGAGCCCAGTCTCGTTCAGGATACTCTGCAAAAAGAGGTTTTGAAGGTGGACAAATGCCATTACAAAGACGAGTTCCAAAATTTGGATTCAAAAATATTAACCGTGTTGAATATCGCGGAATTAATTTAGATGTTATTCAAGGCTTAGTTGACGAGAATAAAGTTTCAACGATCGATTTGACATTTTTGATCTCAAAAGGATTGGCTCACAAAAATGACAAAGTGAAAATACTTGGTCGTGGAGAATTAAAATCAAAAGTTGAGGTTTCAGTTCATGCATTTTCTGCAACTGCAAAAGCAGCAATTGAGGCAAAAGGCGGATCAGCTGTTTCAGTTGAAAAAATTGCAAAAGCTTAATTAAATACAGCAATACTGTTTTATGAAAAACTTTATAAATACATTAAAAAACATTTGGAAAATCGAAGAACTTCGAACTCGTATTTTGAATACGCTCGGATTTATTTTGATTTACCGTTTGGGTTCATACATTGTTCTACCAGGTGTTAATTCAGCTGTTCTTGCGGAGGCTAGTAAATCAGCAAACGAAGGGATTGTTGGATTGATTAACATTTTTGCTGGTGGTGCATTCTCTCGTGCATCTGTATTTGGTTTAGGAATTATGCCTTATATCTCTGCATCCATTGTTGTTCAATTATTGGGAATGGCATTACCATATTTCCGTAAACTTCAAATGTCGGGTGAAAGTGGTCGTAAAAAAATCAATCAAATAACTCGTTTTTTAACGGTGGGTATTACATTAATGCAAGCACCGGGTTATATCGCTACTCAGATTACAAATAAAGCAGGTGTTGTTGCCGATCCTAATTTCTTTTGGATGGCTCAATCAATTTTGATTTTAGTTACAGGAACAATGTTTGTAATGTGGTTGGGAGAAAAAATTACTGACAAAGGTATTGGAAATGGTATTTCGTTAATCATTATGATTGGTATCATTGCTCGTTTACCTCTTTCATTCTTAACTGAATTTGCTAACCGTTTGGGTGGTTCTGGCGGAGGCGGTGGATTGATAATGCTTTTGATTGAAATGGTTCTTTTATTATTAATCATTATTGGTACAATTATGTTGGTTCAAGGAACAAGAAAAATTCCTGTTCAATATGCTAAAAAAATTGTTGGAAGTAAACAATATGGTGGTACTCGTCAGTACATCCCATTAAAAGTAAATGCTGCAGGTGTAATGCCAATTATTTTTGCTCAAGCAATTATGTTTATTCCTATTACAATTATTCAATATTCTCATTCAGATGCATTAACAGGTGTTTTGGGAGCATTGTCTAATCATTATGGTTTTTGGTACAACTTGGTATTTGCTTTATTGATTATAGTATTTACTTATTTCTATACGGCTATTACTGTTAATCCAAACCAAATGGCAGAGGACATGAAACGTAATGGCGGATTTGTTCCAGGGGTTGTTCCCGGTAAAAAAACGGCTGAATTTATTGATGCTGTTATGTCACGCATTACTTTGCCCGGCTCTATATTATTAGCATTTGTAGCTATTTTACCCGCTTTTGCGGTTATTATGAATGTTGAAGCAGGTTTTGCACAATTTTTTGGTGGTACATCCTTATTGATTTTAGTTGGTGTTGTATTGGATACACTTCAACAAATTGAAAGTCATTTATTGATGCGTCACTACGATGGTTTAATGAAAACAGGAAGAATAAAAGGTCGTTCTTCTATGAGCATGAGCACCACCACTGCATAATA
>JAYVZC010000129.1:0-4845 GCA_043783695.1 Bacteroidota bacterium | reverse complement strand
TTGGTTTCTTCTTTGCGTTTACCTAATATGCTAAAAGCTTGGTCTGAAATAGGCATTGTTTCAAAATTTTTTGTTTTCTGTTGCATAAATCGAATAGAATACCCATCACCTTTTCGGTGTTCAATATCACCCCAAACTAAGTTTTCTATATCAATATACCTTAATCCCGTAAGAGCAGAAAACAAAGCTGCTTGCTTAAATATTTGTACTCTACATTCTGCTTTTTGTAGAGCATTCATTTCTTCGATAGTTAAATAATTTCTTTGTTTTTCAACTTCTTTTATTGGTTCTACTTTTGAATTTAAGTCAGCAATTAAATAGTCATCTTTATAAGCTTGTTTTAAAGATGTTTTTATGGCGTTGAAATAAGATGCAGCTGAGTTTTGAGTGAGAGTGCTCTTTTTACTTTTGTTGGAAGGGGTTGTTAATAGATATTCTCGGAACTCATTGAAAAATTTTTGATTGAGTTCTGAAAATTTCATTTTGTTTTCTGCAAAGGCACATAGATACCTATATGTTGCAAGCCAGTTTTCTCGATTCGAGCCTTTACGTTTATTAGCTAATTTAATGAAGTATTCTAAATAAGATTTTTCACCTCGTTCGATTGCTTTCAATTGTTCCTTTTCGTAACCAGTATAAATTTCGGGTTTATTTAATTGGTTGTCTTTTTTCTGTCTTATCTGCTCAGCAATATCTTGCGTTTCCTTATTGTGTTGTTTGTCAAAAGGAGTTTTAGGTTTGTCGAATAAATAGAGCCCTAAAAACTCTCGTCTTGTCGGTTCGTCTGTTTCGGGGTTTGGGATTGGTGGGTAAAAATCTAAGTACAAACTATGTCTGTTACCCGTTATTGCTTTTCTTCTAAGTTTAACCTTTATTGCCATGAGGTACAAATAAGGTACAAATTTAAGTAAAACAAACGACTAATAAAACTAAATATTAAGTAATAGGATTTGGCTTAATTGCCATATTTTGAAGAGGTTTAGCTATTTATTGCTAAAATATTATATTTTTACTTTTGTTCGATTACTTTAGGAACTTTAAAATAATCCGAATCGTGTTTTGGTCCATTTTTTAAGGCATCCTCTTGAGTGATTTCTTGTTTTACTTCATCTTCGCGTAAAACATTTACTTCATCACTCATATAGATTAACGGTTCAACGTTAGACGTATCCAACTCGTTTAATTTATCAATAAAGCCAAGCATGTTGTTCATGTCTTTTTTGATTTCTTCTTTCGCTTCGTTTGCAAATTCCAAACGTGCTAAGTGAGCAATCTTATCTACTGTGTCGTTATCTATCTTCATTTTTATCCTTTAATGTTATTTTAGAGTGGAGTCGAGAAATCATTGTTCCTCCCCCTGTCCTCTCCAAAGTGGGACAAGCTCCGTAATTTATTTTTCGTTATACTTTTCTAATTCTTCCGAAATAATCTCGTAAACTTTTGTCCGCAAAGATACCAAATCATTTTCAGTCAAGCCCTTTGTTGGAATTGGCTTGTGCACTATAATTTTTGATACTCCGGGTCCGCCAAAAGATTTAAAGAATCCTCCATTTTGTAATATTTTCCAGTTGTTCAAATAAGTAATAGGGATAATAGGAACTTGTTTTTCAATAGCCAATTTGAATGCACCATTTTTAAATCCTCTTAATTTTCCATTGCTGGAAATTCCTGCTTCGGGATAAAGGAAAGTGCTGTGACCTTTGTCAATCTCTTGTCCGGCACGTATAAATGCTCTGTGTGAGGAAGAATTACTTCCTCTATCCACCAAAATATTCATTCTTTTAAAGAAAATTTTGAATAAAGGAATTTTTCCTAATTCTTGTTTTCCCATAAAAACATAATACTTTGGAATTAATAAATAACTAATAACAATATCTAAATAAGAAGAATGGTTGGCGCAATAAACAGCAGGTTGCGGCAGCGAGTCAGCAGGCGTTTCACGTTTTACTTCTATAAATATTCCGGGAACGGTTAAAATCCATCTTGCCCAAAACTTTTTTAATTTAAATGCAATTGGGAACCAATCTCTTTTGGATAGAAAAACAAAGAACAATGGATATAGAACAATCATTCCCAATACAAAATTGAGGATAAATAAGAGCTTCCAAAGTGCTCTTGGTATGATTAACAAATAGTTCAAGGGAGGACAAAGATATGAAATTTTAAGGCTGTTTTCAGTATAAATAAACTTGTATATTTGAGGTAAGTTAGGAGTTAGTAGTCGGGAGAATGGAGAAATGAGAAAAATTAATATTTGTAATATGTCTAGAATACTTACAGGGGTTCAAAGCACAAACATTCCACACTTGGGAAACATTTTAGGTGCGATAGTTCCTGCTATTGAACTATCTAAACAAACAGGTAATGAATCGCTTTTTTTTATTGCGGACCTACATTCTTTAACAACTATTAAAGATTCGGCTTTTATTAAAGAAAGTTCGGATGCGGTGGCAGCAACCTGGTTGGCTTTTGGATTTGATACAGATAAAAATATTTTCTATCGCCAAAGTGATGTTCCTGAAGTATGCGAACTCACTTGGTATTTGAATTGTTTTACTCCATTTCCTATGTTGGCAAATGCTCATTCATTTAAGGATAAAGCAGATCGTTTGGCCGATGTAAATGCAGGTTTGTTTACTTACCCAGTTTTAATGGCTGCGGATATTATTTTGTATGATGCAAATTATGTTCCTGTTGGAAAAGACCAAATGCAACATTTAGAAATGACACGTGACATCGCAGAGAAATTTAACAATATATATGGAGAAGTGTTTGTTGTTCCAGAAGGGAAAGTGAATGAAGCTACTATGCTTATTCCTGGAATTGACGGAAAAAAAATGAGTAAGTCATTAAATAATTTCATCAACATTTTTCTTCCTGAAAAAGAATTGAAAAAAATTATCATGAGCATTGTAACAGATGCAACTCCGTTGGAGGCTCCTAAAAATCCTGATGCATGTAATGTGTTTGCTTTGTATAAATTATTTGCAAATGATTCGCAGATTGTTGAAATGAAAGCGAATTACTTAAAAGGCGGTTATGGATATGGTCATGCAAAGACTTCTTTGTATGAATTGATTTTAGAAAAATTCAAAAAAGAAAGAACCACTTACGATTATTATATGAATAATAGAAATGAGTTGGATGCGAAGTTGCAAATTGGAGCAGAGAAAGCAAGGGTTATTGCAAAGGCTACATTAAAACGTGTGAGAGAGAAATTGGGATTTAAGGTTACAGATAACTAATCATTACGCCCTTCGATAGTGTCTGCTTCAACGCAGAATGCTCAGGGTGACGTACGACCATGTGTAAGTTTTTTCAATTTGTTTTTCAGATAGCATCCCTAAATAAATTATCTGTGTGAATCTGAGTAACCTGCTGCCGGCAGGCAGGTCTGCACATCACTTTATCCCGTACTTTGTTTTGTACTTTTCGTAAAGCATTTTTTGATCGTTGTTCAAATCAATATTATTTCCTTTTATAAATGCTTTTTCCACATTATTGCTTTTCATATCCAAAGCATCTCCTGTAGAAATAAAAATTGTTGCATCCTTTCCAGTTTCAATACTGCCAGTAGTTTTATCAATGCCCAATATTTTTGCTGTATTTAATGTAATTGATTTTAATGCTTGTTCTTTTGTTAATCCGTATGCTGCAGCTGTTCCTGCCATAAAAGGAAGATTACGAGTTCCCATTGCTTCCATGCCTCCTTCGTTATTCAAGCAAAATAGCACTCCTGCTTTTTGTAATAAATAAGGAAGTTTGTACGGTAAATCCACATCGTCTTCCGGGTAAGTTGGTAAATCGTGAACGCGAGAAACTACAACTGCAATATTATTTTGTTTCAACAAATCAGCAATCATCCAACTTTCTTTTCCTCCAACAATTGCTACTCTTGCAATATTATTTTGTTTTACAAAATTAATGGCTTCCACCATTTCTTTTACGGTGTTGCTGTGAATGAATAAAGTTTGTGTTCCGTTAAAAAGACCTTTCATGGCTTCAAAGCGAAGATTTCTTTCATCTTTTACTGGAGTTTCATTGTATGCTTTTGCATCAGCAAATAATTTTTTTAAAGCATCGGTTTGTTTGATATAGTCTTTGTTTTTCTCAAACGGACCAGGGAAAATATTGTCTTCATCTAAAAATTTACGGCTCTGAATGGTTGGCCAATTGATGTGAATGCCATCATCAATTTTATATGCAGCATCTTCCCAATTCCAACCATCTAAAACTACAACACTAGAAGTCCCAGAAACCATTCCGCCACGAGGAGTGATTTGAGCCAATAAAATTCCGTTAGTGCGGACAGTAGGAATAATTTTAGAATCGGTATTGTATGCAATAAGGGTACGGATATTTGGTAAGGTAGTTCCAGTTTCTCTAAAATCTAATGTTGCTCTTACGGATTCAATTTCTGTTAAACCCAATGTTGAATTCGGAGCAATGATTCCAGGATAGACATGTTTGCCTGTAGCATCAATTACTTCATCATAAGCAGTTTTATCGAAGTTAGCTGTTTTGGCATCGGCTACTAAAACAAGTTTGCCGCCTTTTATTCCAATGATGGAATTTTGAATAACGCTATCGTTTCCTATGTGGGCTGTGCCGTTCATGATTAACACACTTTTTTGTGCGTTAATTATGGTTGAAGAAAAAAGAGCGATAATTAAAAGACCTCTCCCCAGCCCTCTCCACAAGAGAGGGTGTTTGATTGGACTCAATACTGTAATTAATTTTTTCATGTTCATTGTTTCAGTTCGTTAGTTGAAACTATGCACTTTCAGTGCAAGACTTTCAGTTTCTACAAATTTTCTATTCTAATATAATTGTATCCGTATCAAT
>JAYVZC010000128.1:0-4860 GCA_043783695.1 Bacteroidota bacterium | reverse complement strand
TCTTCTATAAAGAAGAACAATAAAAAAAAGGGGTAAAATTAAGTTACCCTCTGTTCTCACAAAAGGTAAAAAAGAAACTAAAATGCAGGCCCAAATGTATTGCTCAGCAAACATTAGATAAACAGACAAGACTATAATAAAGCCGAAAAGTGGTTCGGTAAGACCGCTATTTAAAGTAGGAAAATAACAAGGAGTAAAAAGTAAAAAAGGAATTACTAATAGTGCATAATTTAGTTTTAAGTGCAGAGCAATTTTATAAGCAAAAAAAGCAGAGCCAACTCCACAAAAGATGTTGAAAAGGGTTATTCCAATTAACCCAAACTGAGAAAAAGGAGAACTGATTAAAGTAAAAAAAGGTTTCCCCCAGCTATATAAAAATAAATCAGGATGCTTCCAGGAATATCTAGAAACCAAGTAGTGACGAATGCCATCTCCGGCATCATACGTTGATTCTGAAAAAAGGGAAAGTCCGAAAAAAAAGATTGTCGCAAAAAGCAATAAGAAAAGGGCAACCATTTTTTCGTTTTTGGACGTAAACATATTGTGTAGAATAGCGTAATGTGAAGCGAATAATTAAAACTATAAATTATATTTTTTTAAAGATAAACATTTGGCACAATCAAAAACGAAAAGATACAAATCTATTTTTTAAACCGCTCATTATAGCACCAAACGGCCGCACCAAAAAACTCAACCGTTTCGGAAACACCTCTCTCTTTGGCGCTTTTAATAAGCCGGTTTCTCCAAGCCTTGTCTTTTTTAATATTTTCGAAGGTCTGATAAACAAATAAATGGAATTCCTTATTTTTTAATGCATAATAATTTTTGTCTTTTGGTGCATATAATTCATAAGCCTCATTAATAAACTCGAAGGGATACTGAGTAAGGGTTGCATCTGTTGCCAACAACAAAATGACATCTCGTTTTTCTATTTCCGTTTTTAGATTAAATGGCTTGTTTTTATCAGAGGGAATGCGATTACGATATAGCCAATAGTCCCAATCAGAATAAAGGCTATCAACAATGTTTGTTGCTACAATACAGCTAAAGTAGCTATCTGCAACCGTAAGCAAGTTTGGCTTCACTCCTGTCGAATCGCAAGAATATTTTATTTTCACATATGGGAGTTCATCGTGAGGGAACATCGAAAGAATATTCATAAGATTAGCGGCATCGTAATCACCCTTTTTAAAAAGAGTTTTTTTTTCAAATCCTGAAATTGCGAAGTGACGTAGTTTAATTTTTCTAAGATTAGCTATGTATTTTGATATTGTATCTATTGCCAGAACGGAAGCGTATTCGCTCCAATGAATTCCCGCTTTTGGAAAAAGGGCATTCTGGGAAGTATCTTTTATTGATAAAAAATATTTTTTAATGTCAATCACACATATGCTTGTTTTATTTAAAACCTTAATATAGCAGCCATAATTAGTACTATCTGGATTTACATTTTGCATAAATTTATCTGGAATAAATTCAGGATAAAAACTTCCTTTACCGGGAGCAAATGCAAAAATCAAATTAACGCCCCTTTTCTTTAATTCCTTTTCTACTAAAATAGCTTTTTGTATATTAATATCAATTTCTTCTTTCCCAACAAAATCTTGACCGTTGACTGCATTTATATAGGATGTTCCGTAGAGATAGCCATTTTTTCCAACAACAATATTCTGCGCCTTTGAAATGTTGAATATGTTATAATTTAATTGACATTCAAATTTCACTAAAAAATCATGACCACCAATATTATCAGTTGTTGCTTTCTCAAACTTTTCTTGAAAGATACCAGCTTTAAATAAGCTATCCGAAAAAGCAGGAAACGTTTCCGTATCAAAAAATCCTTGTAGGGTGCATTCCTTAAAAAAACGGAATTGCGTTTGCAGCATAGGAACAAACAAAGAGGCCATAAAAAAGCCAAAAACAATGTATTTTATTTTATTTCCTTTCTTATTTTCCATTTTCTAAAAGCGATAATAAATAAAAGGATTAAATCCGGAAGCAACAATAGAGCTGATACAAATGAACAATAAAGCGAAACCAATCGTTCCAATGGTCAAAATCTTTTTATTGCTATAGAAATCAAAAAACAAGTTTTGTTTGAGTTGAATAAAAAAGTGAAAACATCCGGCAAAAGAAAAAATAAAGGCCAAGATTATTATTACATAAAAGTCATTCAAAAAATAAAATTTGTCTGGAGAAAAATCAAAACAAAAAAGTTTGTAAAAATAATCTATTGCATCGCTTAAATTATCGGCTCTAAAGAAAACCCATCCCATCATTACAATAAGAAAAGTAATAATGATACTTGGTATTTTACCAATCGTATTATAAAAACGCAACAGAAAAAGTCTGTCCGAAATTAAAAACAATCCGTGAAAGCAGCCCCAAAGAACAAAATTCCAGGATGCGCCATGCCACAATCCGGAAAGGAAAAAAACAATAAACAAATTAAAATAACTTCTGAAAGGACTAACTTTATTGCCACCCAAAGGAATGTATAAATAGTCGCGCATCCATCGACCAAGAGTTATGTGCCATCTTCTCCAGAACTCAGTTATGCTTTGTGATGTGTATGGACTATCAAAGTTTTCGGGAAAAGTAAAGCCCATCATTTTTGCCAATCCAATCGCCATGTCGGAATATCCTGAAAAGTCGAAATAGATCTGAAATGTATAGGCCAATATTCCCAGCCAGGCAATAGGTGTACTTAACTCCAAGATATTGGAATTAAAAATTTTATCAACTTCGGCACCAAGAACATTCGCAACAAGTACTTTTTTAGAAAGTCCGATAATAAAACGAAACAGGCCAAGAAGTTTATTGTCAATTGTTTCTTGATTTTTTCTGTCAGTGATTTGGTCTGCAATTTCGTTAAAGCGAACAATGGGACCGGCAATTAATTCTGGAAACAAAAGAATAAACAATGCATAATCGGTAATCTTGCGGAAGGGTTGGTGTGTATTGCGATACACATCAATGCAATAACTTAATTTTTTAAAAGTAAAAAAAGAAATACCTATTGGAAGGGCAATTTGAGCCCAGTGTGTAATGCCCAATGCTCCCCAATTTGAAACAAGTTCATTAATGTTTTCAACAAAAAAATTGGCGTATTTAAAATAAGCAAGAAGTGCTAAGTTTAAAAAAACAGAGAAGGCCAAAAGGCGTTTTCTTTTTTTGCCGGAAGAAAGACTTATCCACCTTACAATAAAAAAATCAATTACAATTGAGGCGATCACAATAAAAATAAACAATGCAGCTCCCCAGGTAAAAAACAAGATACTTGCAAAAAGCAAAAACTCATTCCTTAGGCGAAAAGGAATAGAATAATAAACCAAAAAGAAAATTGGAAAAAAATATAAAAGAAATAATGTGCTACTAAAAACCATTTTTATAGATTACTCAATTGTTAAATCATAAATTTCTCCCGGAATATCATTCAATGGAAAGGGTAAATTATCCTGTGAATAAGGGGCTCCTGGCCACCATTTTGTGTTGTGGTATTCTTGTGTTATAATTAATAACATTTGATTGTTTGGAATAGAGGTTACTTTATCATTCATATATCCAACCACTCGCATTTTATTTTGTTCTGCACCAATGCGCCAAATAATTTCTGTCGGACGCCAATCAATTTCAAAATAATAATAATCGGAACCAAATAATTCGTCATCATTTTCTTCTTTTTTTTCTGTTAAGGCACGATAATTATTATCCCAACGATGTGCTTCAAAAGTTTGGTTTTGATAAGCAACAGGATTGCAGCCCACGCCAAAGTTTTTTGGTTCGTGACAAGCCATGTCCCAATTGGTGCAAGCAACGGTAATGTTTCCATCGGTGTTTGTAATTTCTTCCGGTAAAGGAATGTTCCAGCTGCTGATATTTTTATTATTGTCCCCGGGGTTTTTATACACAGGAGGAAAAACATTGTTTGGACAATAAGGAGGTGTTTTTAAAATTTCAAAATCAATTTCTGTATAATCAACAGCAGGAATTCGTTTGTCGCTTGATCCACCCCAATAAGTTGCCATGTAGCCATCTTTGTTACAGTTTCTGCGGTTGTTCCATTCGCCACCACCTTGTGTGATTAACCAAATGGCATTTGTTAATCCGTTCCACACATTGTTTTTATTTAATAATTCGGTCAGCTTTACTTTTACTCTGTATTTTCCATAAGTAAAACCGTGGCGGGTAATAATTCCAACGCTTTCTTTTTTCCATTCGCCAAATTCTGTCTTAGGATTTTTAATGACGATCTTTTTTTCTTTAGGGTCAGAAAAGACTGTTGCACAAGGTTGTTTGGATGTTTGAAGAATGGTTGGAATCAATTCGTCTTTGGTGTAAAAAGCACGATTCCAATTATAATCCATTTTAGAATAGTTGTCTTTTAATATGTCTTCAACAACAGGAATATTATCCATTTTGGTCGACAGGTCGACATAATTAATGAACTGTTGAATTGGCGCATTGTTGAATAAATTGCTGTCTTGTCCGCAAGTGGCACAAAAATTAGATTTATCAACTTCTCCACTAAATCGTGTATCATCCACATAAATTCCCGCACCTAAATTTGGCTGTGCTACAACCTTTAAAGAATCGGAAGAAAAACATGCAACGGTATTTTTTAAATTTTTTCCTTCTCCATAACGGAAGAAAAAGTAAGGCGTAGAAAAATATTCTTTGCCTGCCTGTCCGGCAGGCAGATTTTTTTTATTCAGAATATCAATCAAAAAAACCTGCCTACCGGCCAGGCAGGTAAAGAACATTTTTCTACGCCTTACTTTTTCTTCCGTTATGGAGAAGGAAAGAATTTAAAAAACACCATTGCAAGTTTTTCTTCCGACTCCTTAAAGGTTGTAGCGC
>JAYVZC010000127.1:0-25379 GCA_043783695.1 Bacteroidota bacterium | reverse complement strand
CGAACAATTATTTGCAGATGTAAATCCTGCAGGAGTAAAAGCCGTTTTAGAAATGATGAAAATCTGCTCTCCAACAGTGCGTTTGCCTTTGGTTGTTATAAATAAAGCGACTCAAAATGCGCTTAAAGAAATGGTGGAGATGTATAAATAATACCGAAAGCATATCTGTAACCTGCCTGCCGGCAGGGAGTCCAATCCCACAGGTGCTGGAGGACTAAACATCTATTGCCTGCCTGCATCGGCATTAACCCTTGTAAATTACAAAATGTCCTTTGGACTCCTATGAATAACAATTGGTATAATTCCTTAACTAAACGACATTGTCCACTCAGTGTGACATTTCAGTTGTCAGTCTGAGTGGATTCGACTCCGCTCACCATAAACTCAGTCGAAGACTTTGAACTAAAGTGTTAATTAGCTGTATAAACCTCCGTTTATCGATAAAACTTGCCCGGTTATGTAAGATGCTTTTTCAGAAGCCAAAAAGTTAACAGCCTCTGCTACTTCTTCTGAAGTTCCAAAACGATTTAGTGGAATAAGTTGTTTGAAATCTTTTTCGTTGATACCCTCAGTCATATCTGTTTTGATAAATCCTGGAGCAACACAATTTGCTGTTACGCCTCTTCTACCAACTTCTTGAGATAATGCTTTAGTTGCACCAATAACTGCTGCTTTTGCTGCCGAATAGTTTGTTTGTCCCGGTAATCCTTTCAATCCTGATAAAGAAACAACACTCACCACTCGTCCATATTTTTTCACCAGCATTCCTTTTATAATGATTCTTGTAACATTATACCAGCCTCCCAAACTGATGTCCATTACGGAGTTCCACTCTGCATTGCTCATCCACATCAACAATTGATCTTTACGGATACCGGCATTGTTTACTAATATTTCAATAGTTTTATCAGGATTTTTTTCAATCCATACTCCTAAAACTGCATCTACTTCTGCTTGATTGGCAACATCAAATTTCATGATTTCTCCATCAGCTCCTTTTTCACGAACTAATTTTAATGTGTTTTCTGCTTCGTCTTGTTTAGAAGTGTAATTGATAATCACGTAATGTCCTTCTTCTGCAAGTTTCACGCATATTGCGCGACCAATTCCTCTTGAACCTCCTGTTACTAATGCGTATCTCATTTTTAAAATTGTTGAATTATTGATTTAGTGAATTGGAGAATTTTAAAATCTCTAATTCGAAAATTCTCTATTTCTCTATTTTACCAGTTCGGTATTGTTAGATTGTAAATACTCTTTCACAAGTTTAATTTTTTTGTAAAGAATTGTATCGTCTTCGAAACGAGGAACGATCGCACGAATTTTCTTGTATGTATTTTGTCCTTCGGTAGATAATTTTTTATCAAATTTTAGGGCATCCACCGCTTGAACAGCACTCAATAATTCGATTGCTAAAACTTGGTAAGCGTTCTCAACCACTTTGGCAGTAATGGTTGCAGCGTTTGTTCCCATACTCACAATATCTTGATTGTCGTTATTGCTTGGAATACTATGAATATACATTGGGTTGGAAAGCATTTGATTTTCAGCTGTTGTAGAAGTTGCTGTAAATTGTGCTGCTTGCATTCCTAAATTCAATCCTAATTTTCCAAGATTAACAAACGGAGGAAGTTTTCCATTCAATTTATCATTCATCAAAAAGTTTAACTGACGCTCTGCAAGCATTGTCAGTTTTGTGATTGCGATTTTTAATTTATCCATTTCTAAAGCAACATAATCGCCATGGAAATTTCCTCCGTGGAAAATATTGTTGTTTGCTTTATCAATAATAGGATTATCATTTACTGAATTTACTTCGTTTTCTAAAACGGTTTGAGTATAAGTAATGGTATCGTATACCGGACCTAATATTTGCGGAACACAGCGAATAGAGTAGTATTCCTGCACTTTATCTTTGAACACATCTACTTCAGCATGCTTATCATTGTCGAACAAATGCTCTTCCCGTTTACGAATTAATTGACTATTGCTCATTGCATTGTTCATCGCATTTGCAATTGTACGTTGTCCGATATGAGGTTTTACTCTATGTAATTCTTTTGAAAAATGATCGCTGTAAGACTCAACCATTTCTATAATCAGCATTGAAGAAGAAATTCCCCAGTTCAATAATTGTTTTGAATGCAAAAGATTTACCATTGCAATGCCAGTCATTACAGATGTTCCATTAATCAAAGCTAAGCCCTCACGTAAATGAACGGTGATTGGTTTTACTCCAATTTCTTTATAAACATCAGCAGTAGGGCGCAATTCACCTTTGTAAGTTACTTCACCTTCGCCAATTAAATTCAATGCTAAATGAGCTAATTGCACCAAATCACCACTTGCACCAACACCACCATGCTCAAATATTTGTGGATGAACATTGTTGTTGATCAAGTCTTTCAATAAAATAACCACTTCGGAATTTATTCCAGAATAGCCTTGCATCAAAGAACTCAATCGGCAAATCATCGATGATTTTACATTGATATCTGTTAGTCTGTTTCCAGCTCCGGTACAGTGACTGCGGATAAGGTTGTATTGTAGATCCAGTTGATTTTGTTCACTTATTTTGTATTGTGCCATTGGCCCAAAACCGGTATTGATACCATAAATAAGTTTGTTTTTGGAAAATGATTTCAAGAATTCATGACTCTCTTCCACTTTCACAAGTGCAGTCGGATCAAGGTCTATTTGTTCTCCCGTATAAAGTATTTTATAAAAATCGTTTGCCGTTAAAGGCTTTGTTCCAATGTGAATCATAATAGATAATGTGCAAAATTAGTCCTTTAAAAACGAGAGCAAAAATAGTCCTTTCTGACTTATATCCAAAGTTTTATTGAGAATGTTTGTGATACGAGTAATAGAACGCAGATTTCCATGATTTAAATGGATTTCTTTTTGCTTGGATAATAATCGCCTTTGGCGATTCTGATTTGTTTTTAATATCATTTTCTAATTAAACCCTGCTAACAAAAAATCATACCTTAATCATGACAATCATGAAAATCTGCGTTCCATTTTTTCATTTTCAAAGCAGAAATCCCGTACTTTTGAATCTCAATCACCATGAAAGAAAATACTAAATCATGTGCCATTATCGGAGCTGGAATATCAGGCATTGCTGCTGCTATTCGTATGCGCAACAAAGGATACGCTGTAACGGTTTTTGAAGCAAATGCTTTTCCCGGAGGTAAATTATCTACCGAATCCAATAAAGGCTATCGTTTTGATATGGGTCCATCTGTATTTACAATGCCCGAATATGTGGATGAATTATTTATTTTATCCGAAAAAAATCCTCGCGATTATTTTAATTACATTCCGCTTGACCCTGTATATCGTTATTTTTTTGAGGATGGAACAGTAGTAGATGGCTTTCATGGCAAAGAAAAATATGCTGAAGCGATGTCGGCAAAATTGACTGATAAAAAAGAAGACATTATTCGTTATCTGAATAAAACAGAGGAAATGTATAATCTAACAGCGGAAGTTTTTTTACATAATTCCTTGCATAAGTTTAAAAACTTCATGACTAAGAGAGTTGTTAAAGGCTTGTTGAACTTCGGAAAGATTGGAGCGTTTGATACAATGAATGGTGCAAATCAAAAAGCATTCAAGGATAAAAAAATGGTTCAGATCTTAAATCGATATTCTACTTACAATGGTTCTAGTCCATATTTAGCACCCGCTACACTCAATGTAATTTCTCATGTGGAAATTGAAAAAGGTGCTTTTTATCCGGTTGGAGGGATGTTTAGCATTACTTCTTCTTTGGTGAAATTGGCGAAAGAGATAGGAGTGACGTTTAAATTTTCGACTCCTGTGCGTGAAATCTTGACAGAAGGCAAAAAAACAAAAGGTGTTCGTACTGATAACGGAAATTTTAATTGTGATGTTGTCATCAGTAATATGGATGTTTACAACAGCTATTTGAAATTACTGCCGAATGTAAAAAAGCCAAACAAAACATTAAGTCAGCCTAAATCCAGCTCCGGAATTATTTTTTATTGGGGCATCAAACATGATTTTAAACAACTGGGTTTACACAATATTTTTTTTAGCGAAAATTATGAAGAGGAGTTCGATACCATTTTTTCTAAGAAAACAATTTATAACGATCCAACTATTTATGTGAACATTACTTCTAAACATACAGCTAGTGATGCTCCTGAAGGTTGTGAAAACTGGTTTGCATTTATAAATACTCCAAATAATAGCGGACAAGATTGGGGTAAATTTGTAAATGAAGCGAGAGAAAAAATGATTGAAAAATTAAATCGAATATTAAAAACAGATATTCGCCCCTTGATTGAATGTGAAATAGTATTTGATCCAAGAGTGATTGAAAATCGCACTTCAAGTGCCTTTGGTGCTATCTATGGAAACGCCTCTAACAATAAATTTTCAGCATTTTTACGACACCCAAATTTTTCTAAAGAAATTGAAGGCTTGTATTTTTGTGGAGGAAGTGTGCATCCAGGACCAAGTATACCGCTGTGTTTATTGAGTGCAAAGATTACTACGGGGCTGGTGAAATAAGTTAAGTTTTGAATTTAGACCAATTGTTATTATAAAATAGTATCCAAGTACATTTTGTAATTTACAATGGTTAATGCCGATGCCTGCCTGCCGGTAGGCAATAGATTTTTAGTTGGACTCCTATTGCATATATGCTTTCAGTATTAGAAGTTTAATGTCGAAAGAAAAAGTTGCCCAACCTTTGTATTTATCATGTAGAGTATATTCTTCATTTTTTTTTCTGTTTTAAATATTCATAAATAGTTATCACTAGAAGAATATTCAACATTCCGTAAAACATGTCTTCTAATGGTATACAATAGATACGAATATTTAAGTTGTATAAATTGTTGTAAATAACAATTGGCAATCCGGTTATAAAACCATTTACCAATAAAAAAGGAATAATGCAAACCAACCATGTTAAGTAAAAGCGACTCAAATAAGTTGATTTTAGTAGGTATTGATGGATGAATAGAAAAATACCTAGTAACATAAAATCAAAGAAAGTATAAATGCGATTATAATTAATAATAGCAACTGTTATTAGTGTAAGAGCTAAAATAGTATTGATGTATTTTACTGATTTTGCTAGAACATCTTTTTTTACGAAATGATTTAATACTTCATGAATAAACACACAAGCAAATGGAGTGATGAAAAAGAATAACCATTCTTCAATGGGTAAACCTAAAATAAATAAGCTTGAAACATATTCTAAATTAAAACTCCAAACTCCCATTTTGGTAAACCAAACATCCCAAGCAATAAATAAAATAGCACTTATGATAATTGCAGGAAACAAGCTGTTCCACTTTTTGTAGAATTGAATTTTATCTTCAAAACTTTTGAAAAGTGGGTAGGATAGAGTGAATGCAAGAATAAGAAAATATGCGTAGTGCATTTAAAACAAAGCTAGTGTTATAAAAAAGACTAATTGAATAATGAAAAGTGCTGGTGCTAATTTATTTTCCTTAATGAAATTGGAAGAATAAAAAAGCATCAAAAATAAAAAGGAAACAATGTACCAAGCAATATAATTTTGAAAAGGAATTACAATTTTTGTCCAACTCCAGAAATCATATTTAATCGCAACAGGTTCAATAAAAAAATCGAGAAAAACCATCATTATGGCTCCAAACATGCTTTTTAGAAGATTAGAACTATTGTAAAATCTGTTGCAAATTATTCCTACACAATAAATCAGCATTAACCAATTTATTCCTATAATAAGAGGAACACCCAGAAATTGAATTCCTAATGTATTTCCATAACTGTAATTCCCGAAAATGATTCCTGTTTTAACTCCAATCACTTCAATTAGAAAACCGACAGCAAAAACAATTACACAAAAAAGAGCAAAAGGTTGAGTGAATTTTTTGTGATTTAAAAATAAAAGAGAAATGCAAATAATTAAATTGAGAGGAGAAAGTATTAAAAACAAATCTCTGTAAGACGAATGTATGCCTATGATTCCTGCTGTGTGAATAACAACAAGAGCTATAATAGAAGCCTGCCTGCCGGCAGGCACGGCAAAAAGTAATTTATCTTTTTGTCCGTTCGACATTTACTTTAGTTTTTGTTTTTCGGTTTCTGTTAAAGTAGTGTATTGCAACAGAAAAATTTTAATCATATTTTTTATTGCAATACTTGTGATGCTTGAGTAATTTTTTAGAATAAAATCTTTGTCGGATTTTAATTGTTTGTTGTATCCTAATGCTTTTGGACAGCTTGTTTGAACGGTATAACGCAAAAAACGTATTTCAATATTTGAACTATCAGTTGCGATAGATTGTTCCAGTATTTTTTTTCCTGTATTGAATAGTATTATTTTTTCTTTTTTGTCTTTCGAATAATTTGCCATTGCAGCTGTAATTGCTCCACGGTAAGCCGTTGTAAGTGCATCAGCATTATTCGATTTTACTATTTTTTTGTAAAGCTTAGCACAAGATACACTGTCTGTTTTCACTTGCCGGTATTCTCTTCTGAGTCCATCAGGAGTCATCACTTGTGAAAAAGAAGTGAAGCTTACAAACAAAAATAAAATGAAAACAACCTTTTTCATTATTTGATAATATTGAATTGGTGCTTAAAATAAGAACCCGTAAAAAGCATGTATTTTTTAAAATCAGAAATGCGAATTCGTTTATTCATCACTTGTTCCGGAGCGGTGTTTTTAATTTTTTTGAATAAAGAAATGTAATAGATGTAAGCCAAATAAACGCCCAATCGTGCTTTTCGGGGCAATTGTTTAATTCCTCTTAAACCAGCATCAAAATCTTTTTGAATGTCTGCTTCAATTTCTTGTTTGGTAGTTGCATTGAATTTTGTTGCATCAAATCCAGGAAAATATGCTCTTCCTAATGTATGAACGTCTGCTTTTAAATCGCGTAAGAAATTTATTTTCTGAAAGGCAGAGCCCAATTTCATGGCATCTTGCTTTAATCTTTGGTATTCTTTTTCATCGCCTTCTACAAATATTTTCAAGCACATTAAACCTACAACTTCTGCCGAACCTAAAATATATTCTTCATATCCTGCTTGGTTGTATTTGCTTTTATCCAAATCCATTTTCATGCTTCGTATAAAAGTATCTATCAATTCAATATCAATGTTGTATTTGTTTACAGTGTCCTGAAAGCTATGTAAAATAGGATTTAAACTGATTTTATCTGTTATGGCATCGTGAGTATCTTTCACAAAACGATCCAATAATTCACGTTTGTTATTACCCTGAAAAGTGTCTACAATTTCATCCGCAAAACGAACAAAACCATAAATAGCATGTATCGGCATTACAAAATCCTTATGCAACAAACTTACCCCCAAGGAAAAGGAGGTGCTGTAGCTGTTAGTAACCAGCTTGCTGCACTTGTAAGAGACGTTGTTATATAAATCCATTTAATAGTAATATTAGTCCTCTACTTTTACACACCCCTAGCCCCTCTCAAGAGGGAAATAGATTCAACTCAATTTATAAATTTTAGTTTATAATTAAACTATTCAATGCGAAATAAATTTCAAATGTTTAGACTAACAATTTCCTAATCATCTAACAATACTAATGAACTAGTGAACCAATTAACTAATGAACCTTTTAATCACCTCCCTCGCTACTACCTGCCCCGAAATAATACTTGGTGGAACTCCCGGTCCTGGAACAGTCAATTGTCCTGCATAATACAAATTGCCTACCTTTTTATTCTTAAGCGATGGCTTTAATATCGCTGTCTGTTTTAAAATATTGGCTAAGCCATAAGCATTGCCACCAAAGGAGTTGTAATCCTTCTTAAAATCGTTGATGGCGTAACTCTTTTTTACAATCACGTGTTGTTTGATGGATTGTCCGGTTAAATGTTCCAGTCTGTCCATCATAATATTGAAATACTTTTCTCGAATTTCTTCGGTGTCTTCTAAATCAACTGCAATCGGTATTAAAAGTACTAAATTTTCTTTTCCTATTGGTGCTACTGAGGTATCTGTTTTTGATGCGCATGTAGAGTAGAAGAGAGGCTTTGTTGGCCATTGTGGCCTGTCGTAAATTTCCTCTGCATGCAAATCAAAAGACGTATCAAAAAATAAGTTGTGATGTTCCAACCCTTCAACCTTTTTATCTATTCCCAAATAATACATCAAGCAGGAAGGTGCCATTTTTCTTGACTTCCAGTAACTTTCCGAATAATTACGGTATTTTTCTTCCAATAGATTTTGCTCCACATGATGATAATCTGCCCCGGCAATTATTACATCTGCTTCAAGTGTAATACCATTAGAAACAACACTTTTAGCGATTCCATTTTCTACATTTATTTTTGAAACCACTTCTCCCGATTTTATTTTTACTCCTTGTTGTTTGGCAACATTTACCATTGCTTCCACAATTTTATACATGCCACCCATCGGATACCAGGTTCCTAAAACGATGTCGGCATAATTCATCATGCTATACAAAGCAGGCGTTTCATTGGGTTTTGCACCTAGGAACAAAACAGGGAATTCTAAAAGCTGAATTAATTTGTCGTTCTTAAAATGTTTGTGAATGTATTTGCTGATGGATTTAAATAAATCCATTTTGAGTGCTGCATTTAAAATGCGTAAATCAACAAACTCAAATATGCTTAGACTTGGTTTGTGAACAAAGTCACTCATGCTCACATTGTATTTATATTCTGCTTCTGCTAAAAATTTCTTTAGCTGAATGCTACTTCCTGGCTCATATTTTTCAAAGAGTTGATAAAATTCATTTAGATTGGCTGGAACTCGCACCACTTCTTCTTTGCTAAAAAATACAGCGTAGGAAGGATCTAAACGAAGCAATTCGTATTGTTGAGCTACAGTAGTATTAAATTGTGAAAAATAATTTTCGAACACATCTGGCATCCAGTACCAACTAGGACCCATGTCAAAAATGAAACCTTCGATTTCTAATTTGCGAGCACGACCACCTAAGTCTTTATTCTTTTCGAGTAAAGTAACATCAAAGCCTTTTTGTGCTAAAGTGGTTGCAGCTGATAAGCCAGCAAATCCGGCTCCTATAACGATTACTTTTTTTGTTGACACTGAATCTTTCCTCGTTTAGTTAAGGGTAAATGTTTTTTCTATGTGTTTAAATTTTTTGTTTAATGCAGAAGATTAACATCTAATACCCGTATTTATCTCCCCACAATTTTTTTAAAAATTCTTTCATCTCATTTTCTCGAGTATTATTTCCAGGATCATAAAATTTTGTCCCGATTAGCTCTAATGGTAGATATTCCTGTTCCGAAAAATTATTTGTAAACCCATGTGAGTATTCGTAATTTTCGCCATAACCAATGTCCTTCATTAATTTAGTAGGAGCATTTCTTAAATGCAAAGGAACAGGCAGATCACCCGTTTTTTGAACGACTTCTGAAGCAGCACTTATTGCCATATAAGCCGCATTGCTTTTTGCAGATGAAGCTAAATACGTTACTGTTTGCGATAAAATAATTCGGGACTCGGGATAACCAATTACGTTCACAGCTTGAAAACAGTTGTTTGCTATTACCAAAGCGGTTGGATTGGCATTTCCTATATCTTCGGATGCAAGAATTAATAACCTTCGTGCAATGAACAATGGATCTTCTCCACCTTCAATCATTCTTGCCAGCCAATATACTGCTGCATTCGGATCGCTTCCTCTTATCGATTTAATAAATGCTGAAATAATGTCGTAATGATTTTCACCCGATTTATCGTAAACCGAAATATTTTGCTGAACAATGTTATTTACTTTCTCATTAGTAATCTCAATGGTTTCTCCACCAATCGAATTTATAACCAATTCAAAAATATTCAATAATTTTCGCCCATCACCTCCTGAAAGTCGCAATAATGCTTTATTTTCCTTAATGACTATTTTTTTTGTTTTCAGAAAAATATCTGTTCTCATTGCAAGATCAAGCATCTCCAAAAGATCTTCTTTTTCAAGATGTTTTAAAATGTAAACCTGGCAACGTGATAAAAGTGCTGAAATGACTTCAAAAGAAGGGTTTTCGGTTGTTGCACCAATCAATGTAACTGTTCCTTTTTCAACTGCACCTAACAAAGAATCTTGTTGCGATTTACTAAAACGATGAATCTCATCAATAAACAAAATTGGATTGCTCTGTCCAAAAAGTCCGTTTGATTTTGCTTTGTCAATTACATCACGAATATCTTTTACTCCGGAATTAATCGCACTGAGCGCATAAAATGGTCGTTTTAACTGATGTGCAATAATATTTGCTAAAGTTGTTTTTCCAACTCCGGGAGGGCCCCATAAAATAATAGAAGGAAGTAAATTATTTTGAATAGCATTTCTTAAAATAGCTCCTTCGCCTACAATGTGCTTCTGGCCAATGTAGTTATCCAAGCTCGTTGGACGCATTCTTTCTGCGAGGGGAGTAGCATTGCTCATTATTCTTTCATCCCATTAGTTATCCAACATTCAATTTGATCTATAGCTGTTTGGTCTAATTGGTCTGCTTTAGCCGGCATCTTTGGATAACCTTTTTGCCATTTAATAACTCCTAATAAATCGCCACTTTTTGCGGCTCTTTTAATATCTAAAACATTTTCGAAATTATAACCACCCGGTCCACCGGAATCATGACAATTAATACAATTTTTTTCGAAAATTGATTTGATGGAAGCGTAAGTCATCCCCGAAGTACTACAATCCAGTATAGATTTTGCAACAGGTGTTTCTGTTTTTGCTGTTTCCTTTGATGTTTTGCAAGCGGCAATTGTTATTGCTACTATTGTAATTAAAAATAAGCCTTTTTTCATTTTAATTTGTTTATTTGTTTGATTTATTTTCCTGCTGGACGTTTATGTTTCCATCTTTTATGGCTCCAGAGCCAATATTGAGGCGCTACAAGAATATCTTTTTCAAGTAACCGGGTAACGTATTCAGTTATTTCTCCTGGCTTTGTGTTTTGAGGATTATCAAAAGTTTCAAAAAATTCAAAACTATAATACCCTCGCTTTTCTTTATTGAGTCTACCATATAAAACAGGTTGATTGTATTCTTTTGCAAATTTTTCTGTTCCCCAAAGTACGCCAGTATCTTGATTTAAAAAAGTCATCCAATGACAATTGTTTGGATTGGATGGCGATTGATCAATTGCAAAAATAGTAGCTGTTAAATTATTTTTTTCTTGCTCAAATATTTGTTTTACAATTTTAGTTGAGATCATATATAAGCCATATTTACTGCGGGTTTTTCGCATTTTCTCATCAAAATATTTATTTGATAATGGCTTGTAAATTCCAATTGTTTTATGTTTAATCAATGTATCAACACCAACAGCAAATATTTCCCAATTAGCCAAATGTCCACCTGCAATTATTACACTCTTCTTTTCGTCATAATACTTATTAATTAGTTCAGGGTTTTTACAAACAACTCTTTTTAAAACTTGCCTTTCGGAAATGCTGAAGGTTTTTATGCTTTCTACAATTAAATCACAAAAATGACTATAAAACAAATTACAAATTTCCATGTGCTCTTTGGGCGTTTTATCAGGGAATGAGCGCTGAATATTTCCTATTACCACTTTTTTTCTATAGCCAACTGTTTTATATAAAATAAGGTAAACAAAGTTGGATAATCCATACAGCAAAGGAAAAGGGAGTAATGAAACGGGTTTTATGACACAATAATATAAAAGTCTGTTTTGTAAATTCATCAGGAAAATTTTTGAAAAACAAAGATAAAGTATAGTTTTACATAATGTATTTAATTTTTGGCAAAATAATTGACAAGGATTGACTGCAAAGAACATAAATATCTATAAATTATAAAGTAATGAAAAACACCTCTATTTTCAAAACAACATTTTTGTCATTAATAGCTTTACTTTTAATATCAACAAAGGCTCATAGTCAAAAATCCAAATTTTTAGAAAATAAAAAATTCAATGTTCAATTTTATGAAATGAAAGCTGCAGGAAGAGGAAAAGCTGTACCAAGCTTGTTTCTCATAAAAAGTGGGAAAATAGAAGCGGATTTAATGTATGAAAAACTTTCTCTGCCTCCTATTGCTTATCGTGTAACTCTTGATTCCACTTATACTGAAGATGAGATGCAAATGCATCTGGTAACTTTTGAAGCTGAGTATTCGGAAGAAAAAAATGACTATAAATGGGAAGTTACTGTGATTAATTATGATATAGAAGGAACAATTGTTCAAATGAAATCGGGGATTGAAAAGAAAAAATATGAATTTTCCGGTATTGAAAAAACAAAAAAATAATTTTATTAAATCGCCATTATGCATAGTATTCTAAAAAGAAATTTATTTTTTATTAAAGAGCATGTTGGCATATTTAAAGCGGCAAACAATTTTGATATTTTTGATCCTCAAACGAATGAGCTTATTCTGAATTGCAGAGAAGAGAATCTCGGTTTCTTTACTAAGCTACTCCGCTTCAGCGATTATAAGAGAATGACTCCTTTTTGTCTGGAAGTAAAAACGCTATCTGGAGAAAAAGTGTTAACTGTTAAAAGAGGTGTTTCTATTTTTCTTTCAACTGTAGAAGTATTAGACGAAAACGATATGCTTGTTGGTCGTTTCAAACAAAAATTCTTTTCAATTGGTGGAAAGTTTAATGTTCTCAATCCACAAAATCAAGTCATAAGTCAGTTAAAAGGTAAATGGACAAGTTGGGATTTCAAATTTATAAACAACGATGTTGAGTATGCTCATGTTTCCAAAAAATGGGCTGGACTGGGGAAAGAATTATTTACTTCGGCTGATAATTATATGCTGGAAATTTATAATACTATTGGTGCTAACGATAATATGAGAATTATGATTTTAGCTGCGGTATTGTCAATTGATATGGTATTAAAAGAATAATTATTTTAATCTTCTATCTGTTTCTCTTTCTGTATCACGTTTTTTAATATCCGCTCGTTTATCAAACAACTTTTTTCCTTTTGCTAATGCTATTTCCAGTTTAGCAAATCCCTTTTCATTAATGAATAATCTCAAAGGAACAACTGTTAATCCTTGATCTTTTAATTTTCCTTGTAGTTTATTTAATTCTTGTCGGTTCAACAATAATTTACGATCTCGCTTTTCCGGAACGTTATTATAGGTTGCATTAAAGTATGGGGAAACATTCATATTACGAATAAATAATTCGTTTTTCTGAAATATACAAAAGGCGTCACTGATATTTGCTTTACCTTCTCTGATTGATTTTATTTCGGTTCCAGTTAATTGAATTCCTGCGAGATATTTATCAATAAAAGCATATTCAAACGATGCTTGTCGGTTCTTTATATTGATATTGTTTTCGGTTTTCATTTGGATTGCAAAGATATAAAAATTGATACATCTTCTTAAACACTTCGACTATGCTCAGTGTGACGGTCAATCGTCAGTCTGAGCGTAGTCGAAGACTTTTTTTGCCATGCTAAGGTTATGAAAAGTTTACCTCACAATTAATACCGGTACATCTACATTGTGTCTTACAGCGTCAAGTGTAGTACCCAATATTAAATCTTTAAATCCTCGATGTCCATGTGCTCCCATTACTAATAAATCGCAATTACAAGTATTTACAATATCTGGAATGCTTTTTTTCGGGCTTCCAAAACCAAGCTTAATTTCTACTAGAAATCCTTTTGACGCTAAATCGGATTTGTATTTTTCTAAATTGGTTTTATCTGAAAGTGTTTCCAAGTCATCAATTTCTTGTCCCATCATTCGTGCACCGGCAGTTTCAACAATATGAATTAAAATATAGGTGGCACTTTTTCCACCTTGCGAAAATGCATTACTAATAGCTTTGCTATCGCTCGAACTAAAATCTACAGTGATGGCGATACGGTTGTATTTTTTTGTATCAGTAATTTTTAAATCTCTTGGGAGTCCATCCGGAGCGTATGTTGCTTTTTGTTTCACATTTTTAATGATTGGGGCAAAAGTTATGTAAAGTAATAAAATTCCAGCACCGACAACTAGTGGAACAACTGTTAAATAATAGACAGTTGGATTTTCCGCTTCCGAAATCCATCCACTTAATGTTTCAATTACAAGCTTTGCATTTAAAATTACAATAGTAGCAGCTACTAACCATGCACAAATTTTCACCCATAATTTATTTGCAAATTTTCCCATTTGTTTTTTATCACTTGTTAAGTGAATCAAAGGAATAACCGCAAATCCTAATTGTAAACTTAAAATTACCTGACTCAAGATCAATAATTCTCCTGTAGCACCTTCGCCTAATAAAATGATGACCAAAAAAGCTGGAATGATTGCAATTAAGCGTGTAATCAATCGTCTAAGCCATGGTTGAATTCGTAAATTCAAATAACCTTCCATTACAATTTGTCCGGATAATGTTCCGGTTAACGTAGAACTTTGTCCTGCAGCAATTAAAGCAATTGCGAAAAGAGTAGGAGCAGCTTTCCCAAAAATATCGTTTAATAATTTGTGAGCATCTTGTATTTCTGAAACTTGAGTATGCCCCGAAGTAAAAAAGGCAGCAGCTGCAAGTATTAATATTGCTGCATTTACAAACAATGCCATGTTTAATGCAATAAATGTATCTATAAAATTAAATTTTATTGCTTCTTTAATTCCTTTGAAACTACGATCTATTTTTCTTGTTTGAACAAGTGAAGAATGAAGATAAAGATTGTGTGGCATTACTGTAGCACCAATAATTCCAATGGCTATGTAAAGCGCAGTATTGTTGGGCATAGAAGGAATAAATCCTTTTATTAATTCAACACCATTGGGTTTTGCAAAAAGCAATTCTGCAATAAATGCCAATCCAATAGTTGCCACCAATGCTAAAATGAACGCTTCCATTTTTCGCATTCCATAACGTTGTAATACCAATAGTAATAGTGTATCAACAACACTTATAGAAACGCCAGCCAAAAGTGGAAGATCAAAAAGTAATTGTAGCCCAATAGCCATCCCAATTACTTCTGCTAAATCGCATGCTGCAATAGCTATTTCGGCTAAGAACCAGTTAGAAAAATTGACGACTTTAGGATATGCTTGTCGCGATGCTTGTGCTAAATCCAAGCCTCTTACCAATCCAAGTTTTGCACTCAAACTTTGTAAAAGTAATGCCATTAAATTACTCATCAATAAAACCCAAAGTAATTTATAGCCAAACTGACTTCCACCGGCAATGTCGGTTGCCCAGTTTCCCGGATCCATGTAGCCAACACTCACAAGATAAGCCGGACCCATGAAAGCAAACATTTTTTTCCAAAAGCTCGACTTATTTAATGTATCAACACTTGAATGAACTTCCGATAATGACTTACTAGAATTTTTTTTCATGCTTATTTTTTAATTGCTAAAATATTTTTTGCTACATCATTGCTAATGAAAAGCGTGTTTTTTTTATGGATAGTGATATATAATGATTTATCGAATTCAATCACTTCCTTTATTTTAATCTCATTACCCAAAGCCAAGCCCGATTTATCTAAATATTGTAAAAATGCAGTTGAATGGTCAACAACACCCGTCATTATAAGAATATCGTTTTTTTTATAATTCGCCAATGATTTTGATTTTTGTTGCTGAATTTTTCCGTTTTCATCTGGAATAGGGTCACCATGGGGGTCGAATTTTGGATAATTTAAAAATTTATCTATTTGTGCAATTAGCTTATCGGAATTAATATGCTCTAGTTGTTCTGCAACATCATGCACTTCGTCCCATTTAAAAGCAAGCTTTTCCAATAAAAACATTTCCCACAAACGGTGCTTTCTTATAACACTTAATGCTACTTTTTCACCCTTTGAGCTTAATGTAACACCTTGATATTTTTGATAATTGATGAGTTTTTTATCGGAAAGCTTTTTAAGCATATCCGTTACAGAAGCCGCTTTGGTGTTCATTTTTTCAGCTATGGCATTTGTTGAAACAGCCTCGTTACTAAGTTCAATCAATTTGTAGATTGCTTTTAAGTAATTTTCTTCTGTGAGTGAGTTCATGGCAATAAATTTATACAAATATAATAAATATTTTAGACTAACCTAAAAATATTTTTACATTTGCATAAAAAAATGAAAAACATACTATTTTCAACTTTACTTTTAGTTTCATCCATCTGTTTTGCCCAAGAAGAAATGGAAACCGATCGTCCCGACCAAACGGAATGTTCATCCGTTGTTAAGCCTGGATGTATTCAACTGGAAACAGGTGTGATTTATTCAACAGATTACTCAAATAATGCTACATCAAATGCTTTCAATTATGCCACATCGCTTATTAGAATTGGTATTTTTAAATCCGCTGAATTGCGTTTGGAAATTGGAGAGTATGAAAAAACTAACTTTTTTGAAAATAAGAATCGTTTTTCAGTAGAAGGATTTACTCCTCTTGTTTTAGGAACAAAAATAGCTGTTACTGAAGAGCGTGGCTTTGTTCCACAAATAGCGTTCATTGGCCATATCGAACTCCCTTTAGGAGATAAAAAATTCATCAACAAAAATGAAATTTTGCCTTCATTTCGTTTCTCATTATCTCATTCTCTACTTCCCAAATTGAATATTGGATATAATTTAGGAATGGAGTGGGGAAATGGTTCACTAACTCCAAAATATGTTTACACTTTCACAATTGCCTTTGATATTGGAAAAAAAACAGGAATATTTATTGAAACATTTGGAAATTTTTCAAACTACATTTATCCGGAAAGCTATTTTGATTGTGGAATCACATACTTGTTGTTTAAGAATTTTCAACTGGATATATCTGCCGGATCTGCTTTGAACGAAAATTCAACGGATTTTTTTGCAAATGCCGGATTTTCTCTGCGATTACCAAACTAATTAAACTACAATGCATAAAAAGTATAAACCCGACTCACTATTTTTTTTGTTGCCCCATCAGAAAGCCTCATTTCAATTGTATTATCTGATATGGTGCCTTTGTATTTTTGCTCCCCTGTCATTCCTATTACTTCAAATTTTATCGCACACTTTTTAATTTTGTAAGTTCCTTTTAATACCATGTCTTTATTTTCTTTGTGAAACCAACTAAAAACATCCATATAATCATTTACTGATGTAGAAGCCAAAACAGTTCCATCCTCATAAAAACGAATGATAGCGGAATTTTCGTTGTCTAATTTAAAGGCATAAATTCCATTGTATTTTACCGAACAGGTGGCAACTTCATTTTTATTTGTAAATGAAAAAGAAAAAAAAACGAAGATAAAAATAGATGTGAATGTTTTCATGTAACAAATGTATAAAACAAAACTGTTTTGCATAATTACATTGTTGTTTTTTTTGATAAAAAATTAAAAACAAATTTATTTTTATCAACAAATAACGCTCTATAGGATTATTTTTTATGCTCCCAAAATCAATGAAAATGAGGTAATTCAAAATAAATTTGATTTTATAGAAATTATACCTAATTTAACCACTTAAATCTCTTTAAACAACCCAACCATGAATTTTTTGTACAAATCTCTCGCTGTTTTTTCAATCGGATTAATCAGTATTACTTTGAATGCTCAAGAGGAAAATCTTCCTGTTGGCTTTTCTCAAAACGAATTGTTGCAAATGCAACGAGTAGATTATAAAGAACCGTTTTATGAAGCAAAAGCAAGTATTACTTCACCGCCCCCTGCACCTGTCAGAAATTATGCACAATGGGAGGAAACTCAAGCTGTAACAATTACTTGGACTAGTTACACATCTGTTTTGAGAGAGATAGTTCGTGCTGCCCGACTTGAAACTCAAGTATATATTATTTGTGGAACTATTTGTACAGGTAGTTCTGATTCTAACACTGTTAAAACATATTTAACTTCCGGTGGAGTTCCCTTAACCAATGTACATTATATTTACGCACCTTGCAATAGCGTTTGGACACGCGATTACTCTTCTAACTCTTGTTATTTAAATGATGTAGATTCATTGGTGCAAGTAGATTGGGTATATAACCGTCCACGCCCAAAGGATGATACTGTTCCTCGTTCGCTATGCAGAGCTTTAAATATTCCAATATATGAAACAACAGTTGGTTCAAATCGATTAATTCATACAGGTGGCAATTATATGACCGATGGTTTAGGAACAGCTTTTTCTTCAAATCTGGTATTAGATGAAAACCTAGGTTGGACGGAGTCTCAGATCAATTCCATTATGCAAAATTTTATGGGTATTAATCGATACATCAAAATGACAGTTTTGCCTTATGATGGAATTCATCACATTGATATGCACATGAAATTATTGAATGAGGAAACATTGCTTGTTGGAGAATATCCTGTAGGAGTAGCTGATGGTCCTCAAATTGAAGCAAATCTGGCATACATATTATCAAACTTTAATTCTGTTTTTGGAACTCCCTATAAAGTAATTCGCATCCCACAACCTCCCGATCAATTGAATGGATATGCTTATCCCGATGCTGGCGGAAATTATTTGACTTACGCTAATGCTACTATTATCAATAAAACAATTATCGTTCCTCAATATTATACTCAATATGATACAACAGCTTTGCGTATTTGGCGCAATGCCATGCCCGGATATAATGTTGTTGGAATAAATTCAAACACAACAATCTCTGCAAGCGGTTCATTGCATTGTATTACACATGCGGTTGGTGTTAGTAATCCTTTATTAATTGTTCATCAACAATTACCAAATACAACTAATACAACAACTCCTTATCAAGTGGATGCTCGCATTCAACATAAAACAGGAATTTCATCTGCAACTTTGTATTATACAAATGATACAACACTTGGATTTACTAGTACTCCAATGAATTTAACAAGTGTGGTGAATAATACTTGGACAGGTTTTATTCCTCCTTACCCAATTGGAACACGTGTTTTCTATTATATCAAAGGGCAAGCAAATTCAGGTAAGCAACAAGTTCGCCCAATGGTTGCTCCTAGAGGAAATTTTATGTTTAACGTATTGGGAACAACCGGAATCAATGATATTGCCATTGTTGAATTTAAGCCGGCTTTTCCAAATCCTTCTCACGGCATTACTTGTATCCCTGTTTCGTTTAGCAAAAATACAATTGGAAACATTAAGCTTTTAGATATTTTGGGCAATGAAGTTGCGTTGATATATAGTGGCGAATTTCAAGTTGGGGAGAAAAATTTCTTCATCAATGGCTTAACTCTTAGTCAAGGTGCATATATCATTTCACTTGAAACTTCGGAAGGGCGATTCACACAAAAATTAATGGTGCAATAATTGCCTTTGGCAAATAAAAAAAATAAAAATATTAATTAGGTATGAATTTAAAATCTTTATTTACTCTTTCTTTTTTTGCTTTTAGTGTATTTAGTTTTTCTCAAAGTCTCCCTATAATTATTCAAAATGGGACAACAAAGTTGCTTACAAACAATTATGAGGGAGCAGAAATTGATTTTGCAAATGCTATTCGACTAAATGATCCCGCTGCAACCACTTATCTGGATAAACTTAAAAAGTATGCCACTTTAAACGAATATCAGAAATCAACCTCTGATATGCCCGATGGTTTTATTTATAATCATGATTATGCCGTTCCATATTATGGACATGGTATGAGCTTAATTGGTTTAGGAAAGCAAGAAGAAGCATTGACTGATTTTGAAAAAGCAATTTCCATTGATTCCAAATATGCAGAAGCATTGTGTGAAAGAGGAATTATATTAATTGCAAAAGGCTCAAAGGATATGGGTTGTATGGATTTGCGCAAAGCGAAAGTTTTGAAAAATGAAAAAGCAAAAGGACTTTACGATTCCAATGCTTGTTCAGGAATGAGTTTTACATTTATCGTTTCTGGAGATAATAAAATGAGAGGAAAAGATTATGCTGGAGCATTGGCAGACTATACTTCTGCTATCCAATTAAATGCCGATTCCATCGAACCATTTATTAAACGTGGAGCTTGCAATGTTTTATTAAAAAAGTACGATAAAGCAATTGTTGATTATAATAAAGCTTTAAAAATAAAGCCCGATACTATTCAAATTGTTTATTTGCGAGGATTGGCATACAATGCTGCATCTAATTGGAAAATGGCCTTTGCTGATTTTTCTGCTGTTGTAAGATTGAGCCCGAATTATTATGAAGCATATATGCAAAGAGCAACTGCTTGTGAAGGAATGGAAAATTTTAGATCTGCAATGTATGATTATTCAGAAGCAATTCGCATTAAACCAAAAGACGGACAAGCTTATTACAAAAGAGGGTTAGCTAATCAGGATGCCAAGGATTATAGTTATTGCAAAGACTTTAAAATAGCAGCCTCTCTAGGTATAGAAGAAGCAAAACCTTTAGCAGAAGGTTGCGGTCCCCCGCCACCAAAAAAATAAATAATCATTGGTTGTCATTTTGAGCAGACAATGGATTTTTAGCCGTATTAATAGGTCGCTCCTTTGGAGCTATATTAATTTCTAACATCTAAATTCTACAAACAGATAACTCCTACGGAGCTATTATAAAGCCTCAGTGAGGCGACCTGTTTATAGAATTAAATTACATTAGGTTATAAAAGCTCCAGAGGAGCGACCTGTAAATCCTTAAAACAACATTGCCCGCATAGTCGAAGTGCAGGCAAGATGTCTTATTAAACTAAATATGTTAATTTTGCTTGAAATTTATTGCAATGTATAAAAGCATAATTAAGCCTCTCTTTTTTCTTTTTCAACCCGAAAACATCCATCACATTGTTTTCAAACTCATTAAATTTATTTGCAAAATCCCTAGTATTCCTGCCATCATTAAAAGTATTTATACTGTTAATGATAAACGATTGGAACGAAATTTATTCGGGTTAACATTTCCTAACCCTGTAGGATTGGCTGCCGGATTTGATAAAGACGCAAAGCTATATGAAGAATTGGGATATTACGGATTTGGTTTTATAGAAATAGGAACACTAACTCCAGTTGCTCAGCCGGGAAATGAAAAACCGCGTATGTTTCGTTTGCCGGAAGATGAAGGTTTGATCAATCGTATGGGTTTTAATAATGGTGGAGTAGAGGCAGCAGTAACAAGATTAAAA
The DNA here is from genome assembly GCA_043783695.1 of Bacteroidota bacterium. GTDB lineage: Bacteria > Bacteroidota > Bacteroidia > 2-12-FULL-35-15 > 2-12-FULL-35-15 > 2-12-FULL-35-15. Next base: position 4,333 of record JAYVZC010000127.1, on the reverse strand, counting down.
AATAGAAAAACGAAAATCATTATCGGTGGAAATATTGGGAAAAATAAAGACACATTTAATAATGATGCTGTAAGTGATTATGAAAAATGTTTCGAAGCACTTTTCGATTATGTTGATTATTTTGTAGTGAATGTCAGTTCTCCAAACACCCCTGGATTGAGGGCTCTTCAGGAAAAAGAACCCTTGACAAAATTATTGATGCGAATGAAAGAATTAAATTCGCAAAAGAAAAATCCTAAAGCTATTCTATTGAAAATTGCTCCGGACCTTACCAACGAACAATTGGACGACATAATTGTTATTGTAAAAGAAACAAAAATTGATGGAATAATTGCAACTAACACAACCATTGATAGAAGCAATTTAAAGACTGATAGGAATATAATTGAAACATACGGAGCGGGAGGATTGAGTGGAAAACCTTTAACAAAAAGAGCTGTTGAAGTTGTAAAATATTTAAGTGATAAGTCTAATAAAGCTTTTCCGATCATTGGTGTCGGAGGAATTCACACAGGAAAAGATGCAATAGAAATGTTGAAAGCCGGAGCCAATTTGGTTCAAGTGTATACCGGTTTTATTTATGAAGGACCTGGAATTGCAAAGAAAATATGCAAAGAAATATTAAAACAAGGATTATGAAGATAATCGAATGTCCACGTGATGCCATGCAAGGCATTCACGATTTTATTCCGACAGAAAAAAAAGCAACTTATATCAATTCCATTTTAAAATGCGGATTTGATACAGTTGATTTTGGAAGTTTTGTTTCACCAAAAGCAATTCCTCAAATGATTGATACAGCACAAGTATTGGATCAATTAGATTTGTCGAATACAAAATCAAAACTGTTAGCCATTGTTGCAAATGTAAGAGGAGCAGAGGATGCAGTTGAGTTCGAAGAAATATCCTATTTAGGTTTCCCTTTTTCTATTTCAGAAACATTTCAGCAAAGAAATGCAAATGCATCTATTTCGGAGTCATTAACAAGAGTTGAAGAAATAAATGATTTGTGTTTCAGAAACAAAAAAGAATTAGTTGTATACGTTTCAATGGCATTTGGCAATCCCTATGGAGATGAATGGAGCAGTGATGTGGCAATTACTTGGACAAAAAAATTGGCGCAAATGGGAATTAAAACCATTGCTTTGAGCGATACGATCGGTGTTTCCAATCCTGAAAATATAAAAGCCTTGTTCTCAAAATTAATTCCTGAATTCCCCGGAGTTGAAATTGGAGCACACTTGCATACAACGCCAACTACTTGGGAAGAAAAAATAAATGCTGCATATTTAGCAGGTTGTAAGCGTTTTGATAGTGCTATTAAAGGTTATGGCGGCTGTCCAATGGCGACTGATAAATTAACTGGAAATATGCCAACGGAAAATTTATTGCATTATTTTAATAAGCACAATGTTGTAACGGGAATTGATGAGAATGCTTTTGCCGAAGCGATGCAATTATCAGCAAGTACTTTTCCTTTATAAATTAAAGAATTTTAATGTTGCATTAAAAGTAGAGTCATTAAAAGATTAGTCCGCTAAAGAAGATAATAAATACGATTAGTGCTCCCGCAATTAAACCACCTATTCCAAGGCCTATTCCAATAAGTGCTTTTTTTCTCCCTGAATATTTTTTCGGCTCTTTGTCGATTGCATGAATTACAATCAGCCCTAAAATAATTGAAATGATCGCGAATATCCATCCGAAAATTGGGATGTAAGCACATATTCCTGTAGCCAAGGCATGCGATGCAAGACGGTGATCTTTTACTTCTTGTGGTCGGGGTTCTTCGTAGTAAACAACAACGGGTGCTTGCTTTTCTACTTTAGGATTTGAATCTTTAAAATTATCAGGTGACTCTTTTGAGCCATTTGAATACGTGATTCCAGCTATGTCTGATTTGTTGATTATTCTGTCTGGACCATCAGCATCTCCACAGTTTTTATATTTGACAGTAGTCGGATTGATTTCTAAGACCTTGGCCTGGATCTTTGAACTATTCTTTAATTCAATGATATCACATGAATCTTTTGTTGCAGTCAAGTCTGGTGCTATAGTAGTTTCAGTCAAAGCTGGAAGTAGATCTTCTTTGGATGCCGATAAAGGATAAATGTCCTTTTCTTCAATAGCTAAAATGTTATTTTGATCTGTCCCTTCATTTGCCTGAAGCTTTTCTGATCGTTTTTTAATCGAAGAAGATGAATTGTTTTTCTTCCAGTTAACACTGTATCCGGAGAGGTAATGTCTTTTTTCAACTGAACAACTCATCAGCAATAAGATCGCAAAAATGACTGAAAGAGTTTTTAATTTTTGCATTATATAAAGTTTTATTTTTTCATTCAATGGGAGGCTTGAATGATTTGCCTTGTGCTAAATTTCAAAGCAAAACTATTCTTTACTAAAGTACTATTAAAACGGCATTTCGCAATAAAAAAATAAACATAGGCGATAGTTACTTTAAAACAATGAATGGTCGAAAAACCTACTGATGTTTTGCCGTTTTCGCAAATGAGAATTTCAAAATTGCAAGAATCAATATAAAAGATACGGCTACATGCAGTATTTACTAATGTTTCTAATAGCACCTTTTGTCATTTCTTTATTTGCTATATTTGGTTGAAATATATTAATTATGTCCGATTCCAAATTTCAAAAACTAGTCAACAATTCTTTCTTATTTCGCATTTATTTGCTAAAGTCCTTACCAATGGCATACATTGCAGGTATTAGAGTAAGAGAATTATCGGATGCAAAAGCAATTACTACAGTTAAATTTGGATGGTTAACACAAAATCCATTTCGTTCGATGTACTTTGCTTGTTTAGCTATGGCTGCCGAAATGAGCACAGGATTATTAGTAATGAATGCGATTTATAATTCTACTCCGGCAGTTTCTATGCTTATCATTCAAAATAAAGCCACTTATTTCAAAAAAGCTATAGGGAAAATTACGTTTACCTGTGCTGATGGAAATCATGTTGCTGATATAATTGCTAAGGCGAAACAAGGTGGAGAAGGAATAACTAGCGACCTAAAATCAATTGGTGTAGACGAACAAGGCGATACGGTTGCTGAATTTATTTTCACTTGGTCACTGAAGGCTAAAAGTAGATAGTTTTCAACAAACGATTTTTGATTATTTAACAGAGAAAGAGGTTGTTTAATGATTACCTTTGGGTTAATCAATAAAATAATACAGAATGCAAAAAGTTAGTTTTAATAATAAGAACAGCGTCTTCTTTACCGCTTTAAAAGCAAAAGTAGACGGCTATTTCAAATCCAATAATATCAAGGAAACCGGTAACTATAAACTATACATAAAAACCGCTTTACTTTCCCTTTCCCTTATTGCTTTATACACAATTTTAGTGTTTTTTACTCCAAACATATTTATTTCATTAGGTCTATGCATTTTGATGGGAATAAACTTAGCCGGAATAGGTTTTAACGTAATGCACGATGGTGCTCACGGTAGTTTCTCTACAAAAACATGGGTAAACGAGTTAATGGGATATTCTCTGAATGTAATGGGAGGAAGTGTCTATTTGTGGAAATACAAGCACAATGTAAATCACCATTCATTTACCAATATTGAAGGAATGGACGATGATATTGATATCAAACCATGGATTCGTGTTCACGAAGATCAAAAGAAGCACTGGTATCATCGTTTTCAACATGTATATTGGGTGGTTTTATACGGAGTAACATATTTACTTTGGATTTTTGTTCAGGACTTTAAAAAATACTTTACCGGTAAAGTGGGTGATCTTCCTTTCCGTAAAATGGATGTGAAAGAACATTTTATTTTTTGGGTAAGTAAAGTAATGTATGTTGGTGTTTTTCTTGTGTTGCCAATATTCATGGTTGGACTAGTTAAAACCATTATTGGTTACTCTGTTATTGCTTTTGTTACAGGTTTTGTAATTGCAATAGTATTTCAGTTAGCTCACATTGTAGAAGATGCATCGTTTGAAACACCCAAATCAGATAATCATAAAATAGAAGCAGAGTGGGCTGTTCATCAAATTCAAACTACTGCAAATTTCGCAACAAAAAGTAAAATAGTTTCTTGGTTTACAGGAGGCTTAAACTTTCAAGTCGAACACCATTTGTTTCCACGTGTTAGCCATATCCACTATCCCAAAATAAGCGAATTGGTGCGTGAAACTTGCGAACAATTTGGAGTAACCTATTTGGAGTTTCCAACAGTGTTGAGTGCTGTAAGGTCACATGTGGTGCATTTGAAGCATGTAGGACGAAGTTGATTTTAACCGCAGAGGTCGCAGAAGGTGCTTAGAGCGTAACTCCAATCTTCGACTCCAGAAGAGTC
>JAYVZC010000126.1:0-4874 GCA_043783695.1 Bacteroidota bacterium | reverse complement strand
CTAAAATCTACTAAGTGGCTACTTTATCGACTTTGACTCCGCACCAGTTTCGCCGAACACATCGGGGGCGGCCTTCCGCTAGCAAAAAGCCGAAATGTCGAACCACCCAAAAGTAGATTGTGGTTAGGGTGATGCGGCATCCCGACTTTCTTCTACACGGCTAAATGTTATAGCCAGTGGTTCTTTCCTTCGTCATTGTCCGCCAAGTTTAATGATTTTACCTTTTTCTTGTTGCTCGGTTGGTTCGTCTGTTTCGTCTGAATAGTAAGCGTAAAAGTCAGAATGAACGTCACCTAAATAGTCGTGAAATCCCCAACCAATGCCACTTGTATCACTAACAACTTTACCTGCTCGGTCTGCAAATTTGTCAAGCAAGTTTTCTTTTTTCATTAGGGTCAATGCGGCAACATAAGTTGTCTCCATACTTGAATAAAAACCTTCGTCAATGTCGCCAAAGTCGTTTGTAAATATTACTCCTGTCTCAACGTAAAATAGCATAAGGTCAGCAAGAGAGTCCGCAGAAGTCCCAAGTTTTTTGAAGTCACTAATTGCTTGTTTGCCGTCTTTAAGTTTATAATTGTATCCACGCTTTGGATAAAAGGCTTCAAATACTTTGTCCCGATACTTGCCGAAAAGCTCTCTCTCGTTGGGGTTAACGTAGAAGTCGAAAAATTCCTTAACGGATTTGTTTTTTTTATATAGGTCAGCCACAAGGTCAATAAGTTTGTCCTTGTCGAGTTTTTTTAGTTCTTTCTTTATGTCGGTCAGTCCCATTTTTTTTGTTGTTACGGTGTCGTCCTACCATTGGCTATAACGATAAGTATATGAATAGTAGGCGTTTGCGTTGCACTTCACTTGCAAAATACACAAGGGTTGGATCGGGCTACAACCCTTGAATTTACTATTAAACCGCCTATTTTTTATATACATTGTTATGTGCCGCTTTTATTTTGTCATGTCTTTCTACTCTTTGATGTATCCCTGGAAGTTGCTAATGGTTCTCCTTTTAATATTAAATTTAATTTATTTTTTTGTTTTTCTAACTGTTCAACTTTTAATTTTAATTCTTTCAATTCCTTGTTTATATTCTTTAATTCCGTTTTCGCTTTCGATGCAATTAAATAATTTTTTCCAAATTTTTCTTCTACTAATTTTTCAACTTGTGACCTCAAAAGTCTAAAAAAAGGATTACCATAAATAGATCCTTCTCGAAATTGCAATTTGCCTTCATTGATTCCATTTATAATGTCTTTTTGTGTTAATCCAAATTCTATAGATGCAGTTTTATCACTCAGCGACCCGTCTTTCTTTGTCCATTCTTGTTTAGGCTCACTATAATCCATAGTTGTCTTATTTTAATAACCTTTTATTGACTAATTCTTTGTCAAAATATTCTGGGTCATATTGCCCACCCAACCATTCAAGCATTTCTTTATATTCAGGATGTTTTATATTTTTTATCGTTTCAAGTAAATCGTAAAAGCCCCAAACGCCCCCACAGTCCTCTGGTGGACAATTGAGTTCTCCGTCTATACAGGTTGGATATTTTACATTTTCTTCTTTTTGTAAAAACTTTTCTACCTTTATTGAGTGTTTCCAACTATCCCCAAAGTCGTAGGTATATTCAAATTTCCCTTTGGTATCAGAGATTACGGCCCCAAGAGATTTTTTTGATGAGTCAAGAAGCTTACGGCCCCAACCTTCACCATCTTTGTGCGGTACTCCTATTCTACATCCATTTATGTTAAATTCATAGAGGTGTCCACCGTCCCATCCCATTGTTGTCAGAATGATATAGTGAAATTGGGAAAAAGTTGTTGATTTGTCTACCAGTATTCGTCTCCAAATAGGCGGTTTTGTCCCTTGTAATGTGATTTTTAGTTGAATGATATCGTTCATTGCCTGTTGTTTTTAAAGTGGCACATAATCTCTAAGTATTTATCGAAATGTCGACCCAGCCCTTTGGGCCTTTGACCTTGTAAAAATAGGAAGAAATTTTTATTGTATTATTTATTAAATCAATACTTCGTTAAAAACAGATTTAAGTAATTGCTAGTCAGTGAATTAAGTGTTAAAAAAAATAGGATAAACATTAAAAATTAGTACCTTAGAGTCTTTTCAACGAAACAAAAAAGGCACTATTTTGCAAGTTTATCCCAGTTTACAACAAAACTTGATTTGAAAAACTAATGTTTGATTAACCTCAAAACTGTCTTTGGAACACGAATCCCCGCCTTTTGGGTAGGTGCTGTTATGCCTTCGTTGTTCTTTCTCGGTCGTGCTTGTCTGTCCATTTTGGTCTGTCTTAGTGCCTTGGCTTGGTGGCTCTTTTGGATTTTTTAGCGTTGGTCGGTGCGTTGAAAAAAATACAAATGTGCCACCAAATGCGTTGGGTTTATCCTACTTGGTTTTCTCTATACTGGTCTTTGATACTTGCGTGCCAAAACTTACCAAGTGAACCAGCTTTAAATTCATACCATAAATTTTCTGGAAAGTCGTAATACTGCCAAACAGCACCCGTGCTTTTAAATTCAATTTCTAAAGTTGAAGTATTCGGGTCGTAACCAATACTTGTAATCATTGAAGATTCTACATATTCTCTGTCCATATTTTTAAAATTTTTGTTGTCTAATTCGTGTAACTACTACTTTGTAGTTTTCTGTGTTTTCGGGATGCGCTTCTTGCCATTTCTCAACTAATTTAGGGTCGTCACTTGTCGGACTTGGAACATTTAGTTTTAATCTAACTCTCGAAGGAATTTTTATCGCCTCGCCAACGATAATAGCTTCACCTGTTCTTAAAGATGGAAGTAAGTCAATCAAACTATTTAAATTGTCAGGTGCAGAAGATTTTACAATTGATTGGTCGCCTGAATTCGTCAAACGTAAAGCTATAAATGTTCCTACCTGTGCTAAAATAGTTTCAGAAATTTCAGATGGTCTTTGAGAAATTACCAAAGCTCCTAAACCAAATTTTCTCCCTTCTTTAAATACTTTTTCAACCGCTAATTTTGAATAGCTGTTATTGTCATTTTTGTTTAGATAGTTATGAGCTTCCTCGTAAGCAAGTAACAACGGTCTGTTTTTACCTGTATATGTTTCGTGTCTGCCCCAAAACATACTATCATAAATAAAACGAGTAATAAGTCCAACTGTGATGTCCAAAACTTCAAAAGGCACTCCGCTTAAATCAAGTATTGCCAGTTTCTTTTCGCTACCAATCCACTCGTTGAGAAGATTGTGCAAGTCTTTTGGTGAAGTTGCATCTTTAAAGTCTCCTGGATTGAACAAAAAATCATATCTCGAATCTTTTAACCTTGAAAGAATTTTTTTCTCGTAGGAATAAAAGTCATTATGCTGTGTTTTAAAAGGAGAATTGATTGTGGCAGTTGATAAATGAGAAGTGAATTTTGCACCAATTAAGTTTTCGCAATCTCCCTCATTTTCTATTACCGCATTCTCTCTTGTTTGTTCATCCTTCTTGGTTGTTGTAAAACTTGCATTTAACCACCAGTTCATTTCGTGCCAAAGTTTTCTTGCACTAAAAGGAATTGGCGAATCAGCAGTAACAAAATCAGGATTGACAACACCAGCTTTTAAAGCACAATTTTCTTTTTTCAAATTGGTAACCAATTCACGGAATAATCTATAGTCGGGCTTTTGGTCGTCAGTTGGTTTTGCACCAACAAGAAAATAAGCTAACTCATCAAAGCTCATTAACCAAAATGGTATAAAAAGGGGATTAGCAACTTCATTAATTTTGAAAACTTTAGCATCAGGAAATGCACTTGAATATTCTCCGTGAGGGTCAACTAATATTACTCTTGAGCCTTGGTATCCATCCAATATGGCTTTTAAAATACTTACTGTTGTATTCGATTTGCCACTACCAGTAGAACCTAATATTGCACAATGTCTTAAAACAAGTTTGTGTAAGTCAGCATAAACACTTAAATTTTCAGATGATGAATGTTTGCCGATTTCTATTGAGCCGGCATCTTTTTTACCATAAATGTCGAAAAGGTCTTTTTCAATTACAATGTGAACTTCATCATTTATAGTTGGATAAGTCCCAATACCTTTTTCAAAATCATCGTCACCGATTTTCTCTCCAACCAGTTGAACGGTCAAAAATCGTGAACCAAAATTATACTTTAAAAATGCTTCGTCTGTTTTGTTTGGTGTATTGCTTACCGAAGAAACAATTCCATAAATAGTAATATTACCGATTGGAATTTTAATGAAAGTTCCGATTTGTCCTATTTTGTAAAGTCTTCCGTTAATGATAGGTGCAGCCGATGGAATATCGTTAGAAACTTCGACTTCAACCGTTCCCGAATCAACACGAATGATATGTCCTAAATATGTTATTTCGGTTTTCATTTTACGATTGTATCTATTGCTTCCTTTTTTCCTGAATTAGAAATAAGGAAATTTACAAGTTCATTAAAGTCGCCAAGTTTAAATTTACCGTCTGTTTCATCCCAATAAGAATCTGCCTTTTCATTTGGCTTTAGGTCAGTTGAAATGTATTCCCATTCTCCAAGGGTTCCGTTTATTATTGCTTTTTTAGGTCCGAAAACATTAAGGTTCATATAAGATGAAGTTTGATTATGTAAACTTTCTACTTCTGAATCTTGGAAGAAAAAAACCAAGGCTGTTAGGCGGTTATTTTGTCTTAAACAGTTGAATATAATTTCGTTTATGTGCTGGTCTGAAAAGGAGTAACCTGTGAATACAAATAATAACTCACCGCTTAAAAGATAATTTTTAAGCCTGTCGAAATAAGCAATGAATGGTTGCTTTTTTGATGAATCATATTTCTCTTTCGATGGATAAATTACTAACTCATTTTCCTCTTTTTTGATATTTTCA
>JAYVZC010000125.1:0-2005 GCA_043783695.1 Bacteroidota bacterium | reverse complement strand
TGGAGCTGTAAGAGTATTATTTAAATGATTAAGTCTAATTAAATACTTTCTTTATTCCAACCAATTCTATTCCGACTTCGTCTAACATTATATCACCTGTTAAAAAAACAGTATGATAAAGATACTCTGTAGTCTTTTTGCCCAATTGTACATTTTAAAAAATTATTATGCCGTTTTCTGAAAACAGACTTGGATTCAACTAATAAATGCAACTTTTGAGAGGAACTAAAGATTAAATTTTTTCAGAAAGGAAGAAAAGAAAATAAATTCTTTTCCCCTTCGCTGAATGGTAAAATTTGTCTTACTTGCTCCTTGTCCAAAATTCGCATAAGTATGAGTCATTTAACACAAGAGCAAAGATACATAATAGATGTATTACGCAAGGAAAAATATTCGCAAACAGGTATAGCCGAGCGAATAGGAAGAGACAAATCGGTTGTTTGTAGGGAACTACAACGTAATTCTGACAAACGAAGCGGAGGCTATAAGGCAGATTTAGCAGAACGGAAATGTTTAAAACGCCATCAGATAAAACCGAAGAAAATTTATTTTACAGAAGCGGTAAAAAGCTATGTGAATGAGTATCTTGAGAAGGATTATAGCCCAGAACAAATAGCGGGTATATCAAAAAAAGAAGACGTAGCTTGTGTTTCGCACGAGCGCATTTACCAATACTTGTGGAACGATAAAAAACAAGGAGGTAATCTATACAAACACTTACGAACAAAGGGGAAACATTATCGAAAACGAGGAGCATTAAAAGACAGACGAGGACAAATAGTGGGCAGAGTTGGCATAGAAAATCGTCCGAAAATTGTAGATGAGAAAACAAGATTTGGAGATGTGGAAATAGATTTAGTGATAGGAGAACATCATAAACAAGCACTCTTAACTATAAATGACCGGCTGACAGGCATGGTTAAAATACGAAAAGTAGAGAGCAAAGAAGCATTGGGAATAGAACAAGCTGCAATAGAAGCATTGCAAGATTGGAAACCATTTTTACACACTATCACATCAGATAATGGTAAAGAATTTGCTAACCACACAGCCATTGCTAACAAATTGAATATAGGTTATTACTTTGCAAAACCTTATCATAGTTGGGAAAGAGGAGCTAATGAAAACCTAAATGGATTAATAAGGCAGTATTTTCCTAAGAAAAGTTCATTTGAAAACATTACTACTCAACAAATACAAGAGGTAGAAGACAAACTAAATAATCGACCAAGAAAAAGATTTGGATATGAAACTCCAAATTATGTATATTTGCAAACAATTAATAATAACGGACAAAAAGTTGCATTTATGACTTGAATCCACCATTGTTTTTTTCTCATTTTGTAATTTTTATTTATTAGCAGGAAATAATTTTAATAACGTTACGACAACTGGCTGTCCATTACTTTTATTTGTAAGATTTATAGTAATGATGGCATTTTTTTCTAGTGTAGCAATTGTTTGTTGAGGGACTTTGTCTCCCATGTACCAATTGACAGAATAGATACCAGCGGCTGCACTTTCTTCAAAATATGCTTTTATTTCTCCGGGTTTCCAATGAGTAAGTTCTGATTCCAACATAACGGCAATTATTTTTCCATCATATTTTCTTATCCCAATTTTATAATTTGGTTGACCTGTTCCAAAGGATTTATAAATTCCTTCAATTGGGTCAAGTTTATTAGAAGCAAAATATGTCTTTAAAGTTTCTTCTGTTTCTTCTTTCCTGTCTACGGCAGGAAAATTGTACATTGGTTTAACTTTGTAATTTTTTACGGAAGAATCATATTTATAATCCTGAGGGCCGCCTTTTTTATTGAATATTTTGTCAACGCCCCTTTGAGAAACAGTTATCATGTCGTTTCCAACAGTTGTTGAACTTTTGCCTTCAAATAAAATATTCCCATCACAATCTTTTATTGTCATATTAATAGTAACATAGTCTTCATAACTTCCGTCTGCGCCATTCCAATTCTGGACAGTATTGTTAACTTCGCATCGAATA
>JAYVZC010000124.1:0-2006 GCA_043783695.1 Bacteroidota bacterium | reverse complement strand
GAGTAGGAGCAAAGTCGTGATCAAATAAATCTTCCGGACGAGGATCTTCAGCCAATAATGCTTTTTGATAATCGCGTTCTACTTTTTCTTTTGCAAGAAGTTCAATTTCGTTTAACTCGGATGTTAAAAATCCAGCAACAATCATTTGGTTGCGCAATTTTGGAAATGGATCACGTTTTTGTGCTTCTTCCAAATCATCGCGGTACCATTCTTTACGAACGCCAGATGTATGATGATTTAACAAAGGAACTTTTGCGTGAATTAAAAATGGTCTGCGTTCCTTACGGATAATCGCAATAACTTCTTTAATTGTATTGTATGATTTTTCAAAATCGGTTCCGTCAATAGTTCTTGTTTCTAAACCTTTGAACCCTTTTGCATATTCGGTTGCATCCTGCGCACGGATCTCTTTTGCGTTTGCAGAAATATCCCACTCGTTATCCTGAACAACATAAAGAATCGGCAATTTTTTTAATACTGCCATTTGAAATGCTTCTGCAACTTCTCCTTCTGTAATACAAGCATCTCCTAAAGAACAAACAGCAATTGGTTTTTCTCCTTCTCCCTTTCCTTTGGAGAGGGTTGGGTATAAATTTTGTTTTTCTAAATATTGAATTCCCATAGCTACTCCAGTTGTTGGAATGGCTTGCATTCCCGTTGCTGATGATTGCATCGGAATTTTAGGCATATCGTCTCTTTTTAAACTTGGGTGACAGTAATAGGTTCTTCCTCCGCTGAAAGGATCATCGCGTTTAGCCAGCAATTGCAACATCAACTCGTAAGGCTGCATTCCAATTCCAAGCAACATGCTGTCGTCACGGTAATAAGCGGAAAGAAAATCCTGTGGTAATAATTGTAAACCAACGGCAAGCTGAATGGCCTCATGTCCGCGAGAAGTAGCGTGCACATATTTTGCTGTTACTTCTTTGTTGGCTTCGTATAATTCAGACATTGCTTTTGCTGTACACATTAGATTAAATGTTTTTAGCAAAATACTTTCATCGATGGATGAATTTATTTTTCGTTTTTTATCAGTCGATTGGTTCATTGGTTCAATAGTTCATTGGTTTATTAGTAAACCGTTATTTTCAAATTGTTAAACAAATAGTATCTTAACCCAATAATAGTGTTTTAAATGTAATATTATTTACTTTAAATTCCAAATAAATTAATATTTACAGAATATTATATTGTAAATTAGCGAAATTGACAAATAAATGTTTGTTTGAACGTTAAAACAAAAACACCCATAACATTTAAGTTTGGGAGTCTTTTTAAGACGGTAAAATTGAAATTTTATTCTACAACTAATTTGCCAGTAGAAATTAGTTGATTTTGGTTAATCACTTGGTAAAAATAGATTCCAGGATTTAATTCTCCTTTTTCAATTGTCGTTTTATAATTACCAATTTCAATTTTTTTAATTTCTTTTCCTAAGACGTCAAACAAAAGAATGTTTGCATTTAGTAGATTGAGGTTTGTGTTTTTAAATTCTATTACAGAAGATGTATTTAAAGGATTAGGTGAAATGCTAATTATGTCATTTAAATAATATTCATTAATGCCTGTAACTACTATCACTATTGTAACAGTATCTGAGCAACCAAATGAATTTTGGACAATTAAAGTTACAGTGTAATTACCAGGGCTTGCATAGGTATGGACAGGGTTTTGAAGTGTAGAATTGTTTCCATCACCAAAATCCCAACTCCATGAGGAAGCAGCAATAGATAAATCAGTAAAATTTATTGTGTTGGGAGGACTAAGAGAAGTAGAAAAATTTGCTGTAGGGTAAGGATAAACAGAGATCATATTAACGTTTGTATAAGTAGCTGCGCATCCACTAGATGAAATGGCAGTTAAGCTCGCAGTGTATGAGCCTGGAATATTATAACAATTCGAAGGGTTTTGACTATTTGCAGTATTAGCATCTCCAAAATTCCAACTCCAAGCTACAATTGTTCCTGAACTTATTGTTGAAGCGTCAGTGAAGCCTACACAGAGTG
>JAYVZC010000123.1:0-2017 GCA_043783695.1 Bacteroidota bacterium | reverse complement strand
ATGGCTGATTTATCTTTTATCTCTATATACGGAAAAGTATGCGCTCCGCATTTATCACCCATCAATAAACTATCACACTGCGAAAAATTTCTTGCGTTAGTTGCTCCTTTTGCGATACGCACCAAACCTCTGTAACTGTTGTTGCTAAAGCCAGCTGAAATTCCTTTCGAGATAATTGTGCTTCTTGTGTTTTTTCCAAGATGCATCATTTTTGTTCCTGTATCTGCTTGCTGATAATTATTTGTTACAGCTACCGAATAAAATTCTCCTACTGAATTGTCTCCTTTTAAAATGACTGATGGATATTTCCAGGTAACTGCTGAACCTGTTTCTACTTGTGTCCAAGAAATTTTTGAATTGTCTTCCAAACAAATTCCTCGCTTGGTAACAAAATTGAAAATTCCACCTTTTCCGTTTTTATCTCCCGGATACCAATTTTGCACGGTTGAATATTTTACTTCTGCATTTTTATGTGTTACAATTTCCACAACTGCTGCATGCAATTGATTTTCATCTCGCATTGGAGCAGTACATCCTTCGAGGTAACTCACATAAGCACCTTCATCGGCAATAATTAAAGTTCTTTCAAACTGACCGGTACCTGAAGCATTAATTCTAAAATAAGTGGAAAGTTCCATCGGACAACGAACTCCTTTTGGAATATAGCAGAATGAACCATCTGTGAAAACAGCTGAATTTAATGCTGCATAAAAATTATCGGTATAAGGAACAACCGAACCCATATATTTTTTTATAAGTTCAGGATGCTCTTGAACGGCTTCTCCGAAGGAACAAAAAATAATTCCTTTTTCAGAAAGTGTTTCTTTGAATGTGGTCTTTACGGAAACACTATCCATTACAATATCAACAGCAATTCTACTTTCAACTCCACTCAACCGTTTTTGTTCTTCAATAGAAATTCCAAGTTTTTCAAATGTTTTTAATAATTCGGGATCTACTTCATCCAAACTATTTAACTGAACTTTTGGTTTTGGTGCAGAGTAATAAATAATATCTTGAAAATTTGGTTTGGTATAGGAAACATGAGCCCAGTGTGGCTCTTCCAATGTTTGCCAATATTTGAATGCTTTTAATCTATACTCCAACATCCATTCCGGTTCATTTTTCTTTTTAGAAATAAAACGAATGATGTCTTCATTCAAACCTTTTGGGGCATTATCAGCCTCAATATCCGTAACAAAACCGTACTTATATTCCCCGCTAATCTGCTCTGCTAAAATTTCGTTTGCCATTGGCCCCTCCCGACCTCCCCAAAGGGGAGGAGTTTACTGTGTTTTAATAATTTTTCTATTTTTTCACCTCTCGTTTCCTCCCCTTTGGGGAGGCTAGGAGGGGCCTTTATACGCTGAAGCTTTCTCCGCAACCACAAGTTCTACTCGCATTCGGATTAATAAAGACAAATCCTTTTCCGTTCAATCCTCCGGTATAATCCAATTCCGTTCCTATCAAATACAGAAAACTTTTTTTGTCGACTGCAATTTTAATTCCCTTGTCTTCAAATACCTGATCGCCTTCTTTAATATGACTATCAAATTCCAATTTGTAGGAAAGTCCTGAACATCCGCCACCATCAACACCTACACGAATAAAGGTGCCTTCGGGGTGATTTTCGCTTTTTATTAGGTCTAAGGCATGCTGTTTTGCGTTTTCTGATACTGTTATCATTTTATATAGTATTGATAATTAGTTAGTTGTCTCTTATTCTTATTTAGATTGAATCTAATCTGAGTACAAAAATACCTAATTTTAGGTATGGAAACAAGTAATTCTTGCTGAATTTAATTTTGTTGGATTACCGAGATGAATTTCAGAAACATTTCGTAGTGCACGGGAAAATTTTCCTTTTTATGCGCAGACGTGGGACTATGTTTAAATCGGATTAAAAAGATAATCAATAATAGGTATAGGCACTTAGTTGTCCCTTTTAATTAGTTGATTTTATTCGACTTGGTTTATTTTTAACCATTCTTTTAAGTAACAAGTCGAAGGTTGTCCC
>JAYVZC010000122.1:0-4914 GCA_043783695.1 Bacteroidota bacterium | reverse complement strand
ATCATTATTGCTCATCGTTTAGCAACCATTCAAAAAGCCGATAAAATTATTGTAATGGAAAAAGGTGAAATTATTGAAGTTGGTAATCATCAGGAATTGCTTAAGAAAAATGGGCAGTACAAGAGATTGTTTGAATTGCAGTTTAAGGAAGAGGGAGTGATTTAATGAATTACTCTTTTATGCAATTGCAATACATAATCGATGTTGTTGTAATTAACCTTCAGGTGCACTTTGCCTTCTACCAATTTTGTAATATTCCACTCCAATGAACTTCTCGTTAAAAATGGACCAATGGAAAACGTTTGATCATCCGATAAGTCGATAAAAAGTCGCTCTTTGTGTCCAACAAAACTCCAGTTTCCGTAGCAGGTTCCACCCATTATTCTTTGTTGATTGTCTGCATCACTGAAGTTAATACTACATTGTGTTCCGTTTGATATTATCAATTGCTGATTGATTGCCGTTGTGGAATCATTGCCGTTTACTGTAAACTTATAAATGTCATAACTGCCGATGAGTCTCTGTTTTTTGGATTTTAAAACAATTAAAGGATTTTCCTCATACTTTTTACAGCCAACATTTGAGAAAATCAGCATAAGTAGCGCCAGGAAAGAAATGGAAGATATGTGTTTGTTTTTTTTCAAGATACTTTAACTTAACATATAATTTCAACTATTATTGTGTAAAAACGACCACAGGCTTAAATAGATTTCAAATTCCCAATCAACTTTCCCTTCAAATATTCCCCTCGTAGGCGCTAGGCTCTGCCTAGTGACATTATTGCTCGTAAGCTCTGCTTACGTTTGGTCATACTTTTTCATTCGATTGTATCTTCTATGTCCTTATAATTAAGCTAGAGCTCAATTTTAAAATATGTCACTAGGCAGAGCCTAGCGCCTACTTCTTGCTCCGAAATAATAATTCTAAGCAGATTTCAAAACACTTAACTTCCCTGTCAAATATTGCCCTGTATAAGAACCTTTACGCTTTACTATATCCTCAGGGACACCTTCAAAAATAATATTTCCGCCTTCAGTTCCACCTTCGGGACCTAAGTCGATAATCCAATCGGCACACTTTATAATTTCTGCGTTGTGTTCTATTATTATTAATGAATGTCCTTGTTTTATCAAGGCGTTGAATGCATAAAGTAATTTGGAGATATCATGAAAATGTAATCCTGTTGTTGGTTCATCAAAAATAAATAGAGTAGGAGTGTTGCTGTTTTGTCCTATTCCAAGAAAAGATGCTAATTTGATTCGTTGTGCTTCCCCACCGCTCAATGTGCTGCTTGGTTGTCCTAAATGAACATAACCTAAACCAACATCTGAAAGCGGTTGTAGTTTTTGTACTATCTTTTTTTCTGTGTTGGTTGGTCGCTGTGGTAAATTGAAAAAATCGATCGCGTCATCAACGGTCATGTTTAAAATATCAGAAATGTTTTTCTCCTGATAAGTGATCTCTAAAATATCTTGTTTGAAACGTTTTCCGTTGCAAGCTTCGCAAACCAAATGAATGTCGGCCATGAATTGCATTTCAACTGTTACTTCGCCTTCACCTTCACAGACCTCGCATCTTCCACCATCCACATTGAAAGAAAAATGAGAAGGCTTGTATCCTCTGCTTTTTGCCAATGCCTGATCTGCAAACAGTGCACGAATTTCGTCATACGCTTTTACATAAGTAACAGGATTTGAACGTGAAGATTTACCAATCGGGTTTTGATCTATCATTTCTATGGCAGAAACATTTCTGTAATCACCGCTTAGTTTTTCGAATGTTCCTGTCGCTTCACCAAATCCTCCATGAATTTTTTTCAAGGCTGGATACAAGACACGTTTTACCAAAGATGTTTTTCCTGAACCGCTAACACCAGTAACGACAGTCATTACGTTCAATGGAAATTTTACATTCACACCTTTCAAATTATTTTCACGAACTCCTAAAAGTTCAATGTAGTGATTCCAATTTCTTCTGGACGAAGGAACAGGAATGCTTTCTTTTCCGGTTAAGTACAATGCAGTTAAACTTCTTTCTTCGTGTTCCAGATCTTTGTGTGTTCCCTGGAAAACCAATTCACCACCATGTGTTCCGGCAAGCGGACCAATATCAATAAGTTGATCGGCAGCACGCATAATTTCTTCATCGTGTTCAACAACTATAACGGTATTTCCAATATCGCGTAAAGAATTTAAAACTTTAATAAGGCGTTCGGTATCGCGGGAATGTAAACCAATGCTCGGCTCATCCAAAATATACATGGAACCAACCAAGCTACTGCCAAGTGATGTAGCTAAATTAATTCGCTGTGATTCTCCTCCGGATAATGAATTTGATAAACGATTTAATGTTAGATATCCCAAACCCACATCATCTAAAAACTGCAAACGGTTTTTTATTTCAATTAAAATTCGTTTGGCTACTTCTGTTTCGTAAGCCGTTAATTTTATTTTTGAAAAGAATGCCAATGAATCTTGAACAGGCATTAATACAATGTCGTTTATGGAATGTTCGGCAACTTTCACATAGGTTGCATCCTTGCGGAGGCGGGTGCCTTGGCAATCCGGACAAACTGTTTTTCCCCTATAGCGGGAAAGCATTACTCGGTATTGAATTTTGTATGCTTGTGCTTCCAGATGTTTAAAGAAGTCTGTCAATCCTTGAAAATATTTATTTCCACTCCAGAGTAATTTTTTTTCTTTTGGAGTCAGGTCATAATAAGCACGGTGAATAGGGAATTCAAACTTATGTGAATTGGTAACCAATACATTTTTCCACTCACTCATTTTCTCGCCTTTCCAGCAAACGATCGCGTCTTCAAAAACAGAAAGATTTTTATTCGGAATAACTAAGTCTTCGTCAATGCCAATAACACTTCCAAATCCTTCACATAATTTACAAGCACCAATTGGATTGTTGAAACTGAAGAAGTGTGTAGTTGGTTCTTCAAAAGTCATTCCATCGAGTTCGAATTTGTTGGAGAAGGACCTCACCCCGGCCCTCTCCAATGGAGAGGGAGTTGGCTTCGGTTCTTTAATTGTTTTTGGTTTCTTGGCTTTTGCTTCGGAAGATGTAGGGATTGTAGTTGCAATTTTTAATTCTTCACCCATTACTTCAATTGAGCAATCTCCATTGCCTTCGTAAAAAGCAGTCTGCACCGAATCGGAAATACGATTTTCATTGTCTTCATCATCCGGGCGAACCGTTAAACGATCTACCACAATGTAGATTTGTTCTTTCTCAGAGAATTTTTTAGAAATGAAGTCCTCAATTTTTTGCACTTCTCCGTTTTGTTGAATGCGGGTAAAGCCTTGTTGAGCTAAAAGTTCTAATTGTTTTTTGAAAGTTTTATCTGCTTGTTTCTTTAAAGGAGAAAGCACCAGTATTTTTGTTTCGGGAACTAAAGAGTTAATATATTTTGCTACATCGCTAACAGTGTCGCGTTTAACAACATTCCCTGAAATAGGAGAGAAGGTGCTTCCAACACGAGCGTATAATAATTTTAAGTAATCGTAAATTTCGGTAGAAGTCCCAACGGTAGAGCGAGGATTTCTAGAATTTACTTTTTGTTCGATGGCAATTGCCGGAGAAATACCTTTAATATAGTCCGCCTCAGGTTTATCAATCCGTCCAAGAAATTGACGGGCATAGGAGGAAAGACTTTCAACATAACGCCTTTGTCCTTCAGCATATAAAGTATCAAAAGCCAAAGAAGATTTTCCGGAGCCCGAAAGACCTGTGATAACAATCAATTTATTGCGGGGAATGGCCACATCTATGTTTTTTAGATTGTGGACTCGTGCACCTTTAATAAGGATGTATTCTTTTGAACTGAGGTCTTCTATGTTTTTTGGCTTAGCCATAATACGACAATATTATTCTTAATAACTTTGCACTTCGACTACGCTCAGTGTTACGGTTGGAACGTCAGTCTGAGCGTAGTCGAAGACTTTTCCATCGTCACAATAATCTCTTTCATCTTTTATCTTATCCAAAACCCAACAAAAAGATTCTTTTAAATCATAAAAATCTGCGCCTGCCTCAAGCAATTCGTGGTTCCCATCCGCAGATGTTTATTTCTGAAGATTGCAAAATTAATCAATTTCGCTTTGTTTTTTAGGATATTAAATGGCAATATCGGCAGTCATTCTAGAAGTCCCATAAATGTTCACCGCCAATCCTCCGCAAATAAGTCATCAAATTTTTTGTTGCTTTATCTTTTGAAACAATTGAATGTATTCCATAATGCAAATGTAAGAAAAAGGGAGTTGCTATTAAAATTGAAGATAAATCGGCATAACCTGATCTGCTTGTTTTACTTGAATAATAATCCAAATAAAAATGAGCATTATTGTTATACGTCCCATTATTGTTATTCTTGAGAGCACATTTACTGAGAAATATTCGTATGATTTTGGAATAAAATGGATGATATAACCCATTAACATAACACCGAACACGATTCCGTAAGCTTGTAGCATTGGTCTCCAAGCCGATCCATTAAAGTTGGTAAAGATCTGAATAAGGATGATTTGTGCATCATGAAACGAGCTTGCTTTAAAGAATATCCAACAGAAGCAAACAAAGTGAAATGTAATAATCACTCCTAAAACAGTCCACAGTTTTGAACCTTGAACCTTGAATCTGCCTGTCCGACTGGCAGGCTTTAAATGCGAAGCAATAGATATTCTCATTTTATCGAAAGCCAATGCTATTCCATGCATGAATCCCCAAACGATGAAATTAAAATGTGCACCATGCCACAAACCTCCTAGAATCATGGTAATCATCAAATTAAAATATTGTCGAAATTTCCCTACTCTATTACCTCCTAAAGAAATGTATAGATAATCTTTTAACCAGGAAGACAAAGAAATATGCCATCTGCGCCAGAATTCGGTGATACTGCTAGAT
>JAYVZC010000121.1:0-2020 GCA_043783695.1 Bacteroidota bacterium | reverse complement strand
ATTCTAACTGGTACAGGTTAAGTGTTGGCACCTGCAAAAAAGAAGAGATAAAAGAAATGCTGGATAAATTAAAAGAAGCTTTAGAGAAATTAACCTAGTGTCATGTCAATCTAAAATTGTCGGATAAAGTTTTTTAAGTTTAATTCTTGCATTTTGATTTGTGAACTGCCAATTTATTTTACACTCTTTATTATTTCTATGCTTTTGCCATGCCTTCACTTCTTTTTCAATTTTCCCGATGTTATCTATTTTTCTATTAAGGCATTGACTCATCAGGACATTTAATTCTATCTCTGCCATGTTTAACCAACTGCCATGTTTTGGTGTGTACACAAATTCAAATCTGTCTAATATTCTTTTAGCTTCCTTAGGCTCAAAGACCTCATAAAAAGCTGCGGCTGTATGCGTAGCTAAATTATCCATTACTAACGTTATTTTCTTTGCATCCTTGTACCAATCATCTGCTATATCTCTGATAAATTTTGCCCAATCATTTTTTGTTTTGCGTTCAGAAACTTCAACATATCGTTTCCCATGTAGAGGTTCCGAAGCAAGAAATATATTTACCACGCCACATCGCTCATATTCAAAGTCCTCTTTTCTATCTTGTCCTGATTTCATTGCTATGGAACTGCGTGTTTCTCTAATCAATTGTTTTGGTGATTCATCCATGCAAACAATTGGAAACAGTCTGTTATAGGCTCTTTTATACACATCCAAAACTTTTTCCATGGCAGCTACAAAGTGACTGTTATGCTTGGGTGGTATCACCCAACCAATCACTTTCCAGGGCTTTAACTCGTTTTTTTTAAAACCTTCCTAATAGTTTCGTGCGAAATATTGTCAACATGTTTTAGCTCCACCATTTTATCTGCCAACATTCTTAACGACCACCTGGTAAATCCCGCTGGCGCTTTACTACAACTTAGTGCAATTAAATGTGCCTCTTTATCACCATCTACCTTAGGAAGTTTAGTGTTTGTCATTGGCTTTCGCTCAAGGCATGCCTCAAATCCTTCTTCAACAAATCGCTGCTTTATTCTATCTATCATTCGCATACTTATTTTCAAAACCCGGCTTATTTCATTGCCAGTTAGCTTTTCTCCGTATTTCCCTTCATCACAATTCAATAGGACATATGCTGTACGATATTGCTGTGAGCTATGAATTCCTTTATTGGCTATATCCATTAGTTGCTCATGTTCCGATTTTGTTAATGTTACTTTGTATTTTATCATAACTCGTTGGTTTAGGCAACAAAGCTATAAATATTATACGACAATATAAAGTTGACATGACACTAGGCGACCAACTAGTCCGGTATCAAAAAAATGATTTTACATATCATGACGTTTATAATGGAGTTTATCGGCTTCTAATTGCAATACCTTTAGGGCTTAGTTTATCCTCCTTTGTGCAAAATGTTGTGGCAGTTCCATTTGTTTTTTTACTTGCCTCATTCCCTATTCAAACGTTGCTAAAATTCTCCCGTCGATTAGTTTCCCAAAAATTGGGGCTAGGTGAGACTGATATAGAAAATGGTCAATTAGAATTGCAACAGTTGCAAGGTATGAGTCTTAATAATTCAGAGAGATATCAAGATGAAGGAATTTCAACAATTGCGGAATTAGCATGGGCTGATCCTATTGATTTAATGATAAAAACAAATAAGGATTTTAGTTTTGTAATTGATTCAATTAGTCAGTCTTTGCTTTGGATATATTTTGAGAAAGAAACAAAATTATTATATAAATATTCTTTGCGTGGAGCTCAAGAAATATGTACTTTTTTAGATGATTTAGATTCCTCTAAACCGAAGACAAAAGCTGCTGCTGATGAAACCCGTGATAAATGTGCTGAACTTCTATCAATGACACCCCAAACATTTATTTTTACTTTACTTTCAGTCAGAGATGACCCATATTCTCAATTTTTATTTAAAATTTGGGGTTAAATAATCGCCGCTGTCCGTAATTTGCAACTACGGATTACAAACACAATTATTGAAGTACTTTTAAGG
>JAYVZC010000120.1:0-2023 GCA_043783695.1 Bacteroidota bacterium | reverse complement strand
TACTAATAATGCCACAAATCAATTTCGTAGTCGAATATCTCTTCCTTAATAGCTTCTGATTCTAACAATACATTCAATCCTGTTTTGTAATCACTAATTGCCCGATTATACACATTCGATTCCTTATAGACATAACTCGAAAACATTCGTTTTACAAACAATTCATCATAGTTCATTCTTTCCGCATCATTGTGACGATTAAACACGGCTGCATTAGCTAAAAAAGGACGCGCATCCGGGAAATAAATCCAAAACAAGGGATTTACTCCTACCACTTCTCCCCTTTCTGAAATTTTTTCAGCAAGCGGACAAATTCCAACAATTTTAGCTTCCATCACGGAACGTTGTTTATCGAAATACCAATCTTCTTTAATCCAATATTGACGAATACTTCTTGCTGTAATTTCTGTTTTAACAGGAGTATTAATCATTTCTCCCGGATTATTTACATCCTCTGATTGATGAGTAGAATCCCATGTTACCAACATGTTTTTCAGCTCCTCTTTGGTCATAGGCATAGTAAATTCATCATCAAAAATGGGATTTGCGAATGCTTGTAAATTATCATTAAGAAGAGCACATTTTAAAACATCAAATAAACTCATTAAACAAACGGTTGGCTCTTCCGGATAATAAATGGGTAGGTTAAGCTTTTCACGTAAATCAATTACTCGCCACACTCGTTTACTCCACATTACATCGGCTTCTCTCACATATACTGCTCGCATTGGAAATGGTCGTGCAATACGTTCACTTGCGCAAGGGTCAAATGCCGGGTCTTTTACAGATGATTTTGGTTTACATTGGGAATAGGATTCATTCGCAAAGAAAATAAAAATTAAAAAGAAACTGAAAAGGAATTGAGAAAAAGTTGTTTTCACAATTCTAACATCCAACGAATGTTCCATGGGTACCTCCTTTTCTGTATTAGAACGAAAGAGGTTTTTATTTATTGCAAAAAATAAGATGCAAAAAAAATCCTGCAGAGATTTCTCAATGCAGGATTTTTATAAATTTTAAAACTTTAGAAGTGCCAAAGATCGTGCTCATAAACAAAAATATCGTTTTTAACGCGCTCAGCTTCTAATAACACATCTAAGCCCGTTTTGTAATCGAAGATACCTCTATTATAAACGTTACTTTCTTTACGAACATAACTGGAGAACATTCTTTTCCAAAAAATATCTTCAAAAGTTCTTCTTTCTGCATCATTATGTCGCATATAAACTTCATAATTTGCAAATATCGGACGTGCTTCTGGAAAATAAATCCAAAACAATGGAGTGCTGGCCCCGGTTGACTCACCAGTTTCTGTTTTCTTTTCAATCAAGGGACATAATCCAATAATACGTACATCTAATACAGAACGTTGTTTGTCAAAGAACCAATCTTCCTTTACCCAATATTGCCATACATTGATTGTTCCAATCTCATTTTTTGTAGGAGCTTGAATATACGTTCCAGGGTTGTTGGGGTCTTCAGTAGTTGCTGTTGAATCCCATTTTACCAACTGACCTTCAATTTCACTCTTGGTCATATCAAATCTAAACTCATCATCAATAGCGGCACTACCAAAAGCAGTTATAGTTCCATCGATTGTTGCCGCATCTTTAATCACATCGAACAAACTTTTTCTATCAAAGATTTTTTCATCCGGATAATACAAAGGAAAATTCATCTTTTCACGTAAGTCGATTACCCGCCAAACACGTTTGCTCCACATTACATCCGCTTCACGAAGTGTAGGATAAGGAATTGCTTTGCGTGTGCGAGAGTTTTCTTTGGTGTATACACCATCAGGATATTTCGGTGCTTTTATAGGCGCTAATACCTCTTGAGCCGAAACATTAATTGCTACTAGAGCAACAACTAATGTTAAAAAAAGAAATTTCAATTTTTTCATGACTATCTTTTTTAATTTTTATTTAATTTTTAATACGCAACCAACAATCTTTCTAACACCATCTGGAGCCTGAACCTTTACCTCCTCAATCAACACTTTTTGTCCAGGCTTAACACGACC
>JAYVZC010000119.1:0-11521 GCA_043783695.1 Bacteroidota bacterium | reverse complement strand
TTTCTCCGAATTATAATTTTCAATATTCAATGGGATATACAATCCCGTTAAAAAAGAAGTCCAAGGATACAACTGTGAAAGCTGTGGAAAGACCTTTTGGGATAATTTTAGCACTGACCTATAACAGAACAAATAATTATAATGAAACTGTTAGAAGAGGATACACAGGAAACGATGCTGCAAGTATTGGTGCTTCACAAATAGAATATGATTATCTGGATAAAGTATATGCTGAACAAATACTAGCGGGGGGATTGGCAAATTTGTCGTTTAAGATGAATGACAACAATTCATTTAGTTTCAAAAATCTCTACAGTATTAATTCAGATGACAGAGTAATAGGAAGAGGTGGGAAAACAAATCCATTGGAATCTAATCCGACTATTTTAAAATCAAATGCCCGTTGGTTTACAAGTAATAAAATATATTCGGGACAATTAACAGGAGAACATTATTTGCCAAAAGTAAAAGTGCACGTTAATTGGACAGGAGCATTAAGTCAAATTGAAAGAAAAATTCCAAACTTAAGGAGAACGATCTATACAAAATTCGACCACATCAATGATCCATCTGACCCGGTTGCTGCAGATACTGTCTATACAGCAAATATTGCCAATACAAATGTTGGTCCTGATTATAGTGGTGGAATGTTTTTTTCTGATAACAAAGAAAAAATTTATAGTTTTAAAGCAGATGCTACTTATGGATTTAATTTAGGAAAAGAATTTAAAACGGATCTAAAGGTAGGTGGCTTTTTTCAAGATCGTTCACGAATATTTTCTGCGCGTCAATTAGGATATACTAAGTATGGAGTTAGTGGCGGGACAATTAATTTTAAAGATTCATTATTATACCTTGATGATAATGAAATATTCAATAATGAAAATTTAGGTTTAATTTCTCCCGGTGTTGGTGGTTTTAAACTGACAGAAGCAACAAAGCCTTCTGATAAATATACGGCTTCGTCACGTTTAGCGGCAGCATATGTAATGCTTGATAACAAATATAAGTTTGCCCGTTTGGTTTGGGGAGCGCGATTAGAAAATTTCAATCAAAAATTAAATGCAAAATATTCGACCATAGATACTGTTAATCTAAACATGACGAAGTTGGATGTTCTTCCTTCGGCTAATTTAATTTTAGCAGTAAATGAAAAACAAAATGTTCGCTTGAGTTATTCTCAAACCTTGAATCGCCCTGAGTATAGAGAACTTGCACCATTTGCATTTTATGATTTTAATACACAATTTGTTATTTCAGGAGACACTACATTAAGGCGAGCAAAAATTTACAATTATGATCTGCGTTATGAATTGTATCCGGGAAGAGGACAACTATTTTCTGTTTCAGGATTCTATAAAAATTTTGTAGATCCTATAGAACAAATTTCCAGACCGGATGTAACAAATGAGATTTCTTTCAGAAATGTTCCGAAAGCATCTAATTATGGGGTTGAGTTGGAGTTTCGTGTGTTGCTTGCAACGTTATTCAAAGCAGATTCATCCCGTTTATTAAATAATCTGACAGCCTTTTCAAATCTTGCAATCATTCGTTCGAAAGTGGATGTTAAAGATGTTGTAGGAAGTGGTTCAACTGATCGTCCTTTGCAAGGACAATCTCCATATGTTTTAAATGCCGGTTTACAATACATCGATCGTGAACTTGGAATTTCGTTTTCAGCCAGCTATAATAAAGTTGGTCAACGTATTGCAATTGTTGGAAATGTGAATGAGCCGGATATCTGGGAAGCAGGACGAGCATTTTTAGATCTGCAGGTTACTAAATCATTATGGAAAGAGAGAATTGAAATAAAACTGAACGCACAAAATATTTTAGCACAAAAACAAAATTATTATCAGAATAGAAATTTGGATAATGCTAAAGTAAATGGAGGAAAAGGTTTTTTAAATTCAATACTTACAGGTGATTCTCAGGACAAGAGCGGATTCAATGAAAACGAAGACGATCTTATCTGGTCAACAAAATTCGGACGGGTTTATTCTTTAAGTATATCCGTTAAATTCTAAAGGTTAATTCTTCATTACCCCACAATTCATTCTTCGTAATGTTATTTTAATTAATCAATAAAGTAACAGTAATCGCACATTAATAATTTAAAAAGATACGAGCCACATCTTTGTCGCATAAAATTATAAAAAACTAAAACTCAAATGAAAAGAATTTACAAAACAGCATTGTTCGCATTAATGGGCAACATTGCATTAGCACAATCATTTTTTGTGCCGACAACCTATCGCGGTGCTTTTGCTCCTGCGCCTACAGCTATGTGGACTGACACTTGGACGAATTGGGATCCGCAAAATGCAATTTATCCAACTCCTACAGTTGCTGTTACAACAAGTATTACAGTAAACACAACCTGGACTTCAGGAAATGTTTATTTGTTGCAAGGACAGATTTATGTTAAAACGGGCGCAACTTTAACTATTCAACCAGGTACAATTATTATGGGAGATAAAGCAGCGGTTGGTGCAGGATTATTTATAACAAAAGGTTCTAAAATTATGGCAATGGGTACAGTAGCTCAACCAATTGTTTTTACATCTAACCAAGCTGCAGGTTCACGTGCTCAGGGCGATTGGGGTGGAGTAATTTTAATGGGACAAGCTGGTAATAATCAACCGGGCGGTATTGCAAACATCGAAGGCATTGCTCCAAGTGCAGATACTGAATTTGGTGGAGGAGCATCTCCAAACGATAATGATAATTCAGGAGTTATGCAATTTGTTCGTATTGAGTGGGCTGGTTATGTATATGCGCCAAACAAAGAAATCAATGGTTTAACTTTTGGTTCAGTTGGTAGTGGAACTACAATTGATCATATTCAAGTATCTTTTTCAAACGATGATTCATACGAATGGTTTGGTGGAACTGTGAATTGTAGATATTTAGTAGCATACAGAGGTTTGGACGATGATTTTGATACTGATTTTGGTTTCAGAGGACACATTCAATTTGGATTAGGTGTTAGAGATCCGAGCATTGCAGATGCTCCAGCAGTTTCTACATCAGAAGGATTTGAATCTGATAATGATGCAAGTGGTTCAACAGCAACTCCACAAACAGCAGCACAATTTTCTAACATGACTTTAATAGGACCATACCGTGGAAACACTGCTTCTGTTATTGCTACAGGCTATAGAAGAGCAGTTCGTATGAGAAGAAATACAGGATTAAAAATTTACAATTCTATTTTTATGGATCACATGCGTGGAGTTCATATTGATGGTGCATTGTGTGAGGGAAATGCAACAGGCGGAGTCTTAAAATTTAAGAACAACATTCTTGCAGGAAATTCAACAGGAAAAGTTACGGAAGTAAATGTTGGAAGTGCATTTAATATCACAAGCTGGTTTGGTGCTAACATGAATGATTCTTTAGCTTCAACAACAGGAATTTTAGTTACGCCATATAATTATTTAGCTCCGGATTACCGTCCGGCAGGAGGTTCTCCGGCATTAACAAATATTGATTATACAGATGGAGCTCTTACAGGACAAGTGTTATTTGCTCCAACAGTTATTTCTGCTATCAGTTATTGTGTTGGTGCAACTGCTACTCAGTTAACAGCTACAGGAACAAATGTTTCAAATATCATAAACTGGTACACTGTGCCAACAGGAGGTGTTCCAACAACTACAGCACCAACTCCAAGCACTGCTTCTGCAGGAACTTTTACATACTATGTTGCTCAAGCAAATACTTCAGGATTTGAAGGGCCTCGTGCAGTAATCACAGTTACTGTAAATGCATTACCGGCAGTTCCAACTATTACAGCTGGCAGTTCAACTACATTTTGTACCGGTGGTTCAGTTGTTTTAACTTCTAGTTACACAGGTGGAAACATCTGGTCAACAACTGCTACTACAAATTCAATTACTGTAACATCTTCCGGAAGTTACACTGTAACCGAAACGGATGTGAATAGTTGTTCTTCAACTTCGCTTGCAACAACCGTAAGCGTAAGTAGTGCTCCGGCTCCTACTGTTGCAGTAACAGGTTCAACATCACTTTGTGCAGGACAATCAGTGCTATTAACAGCATCTACTTCTGATACTTATTTATGGAGTCCGGGTGGACAAACTATACAAAGTATTACAGTTACAGCAGCTGGAACTTATAATGTTACAACAACAAATACTGTAACTTGTAATGGTGTTGGAACTTCTGCAAATACAACGGTAACAGTTAATCCTGTTCCAACAGCTGCAGGTGCCGTTGCATCAACAGCAGGAACAGTTGTAACATTCTCTAATACATCAACAGGTGCTACTATTTATAACTGGAATTTTGGTGATGCATCTAATTCATCAGCAACAGCACCGGTTCATGCTTATGCTACAAATGGAAATTACATTATTACATTAATTGCATCTAACGGTTCGTGTTCTGATACAGTAACATTCAACTTATTAATCAATGTTGGAATTGAAGAAATTCAAACACTTGCCGGAGTTAACTTATATCCTAATCCGGTTAGTCAAGAAGCTACAATTGATGTGAATTTAACTGAAGCAACAAATGTTGTTGTGCTTGTTTATGATATCACAGGAAAAGTAGTTGCGAATATTTTCCAAGGTCAAATGAGTAGTGGTATGAACACTTTAAAAGTAGATGCTTCAAATTTACAAGCAGGTATTTATTTTACAACTATTGTTTCTACCAATGCTAAAAAAACATTGAAAATGGTTGTTGTTAAATAATAAATTGATTTAATTAAGAGTATTAAGCACCGGCAACATTTGTTGTGGGTGCTTTTTTATTTATTGAAATGCTTAACAATAACTTAATGATAAGCAAAAGTTTAGGAAGTGTACTCTGTTTAATTTTGTTTGTATAAAAAGAAAAAACAATGGATACAATTGTGAAAATATTATTAGTAGACGATGAACCGGATATTCTGGAATTTTTATCGTACAATTTTCGAAAAAAGGGTTTTGAGGTTGTGGTTGCAAATAACGGCTTAGAGGGAATCCAACAAGCCAAGAAAGAATTACCACAATTAATTATTTCGGATATTTTAATGCCCGAAATGGATGGAGTTGAAATGTGTAAAGAGATAAGAAGCATAGAATCCTTTTATCGCATCCCATTTATATTCCTTACTGCTGTAACCGATGACTACAAAGTGCTGTATGCAATGTCGTCCGGGGCCGACCAGTATGCCTCTAAACCTATTCGCTTCGAGTATCTTTTGACTTTGGTAAAACAACTCATGGAAGAAAAGGCCGCTTAAATTCTAATAGATTTATCATTTCATAATATTGAGAGGATGTTTTTTTTATTGAAAATCTTATTTGCAGATACTTAAGCAATAAAAATTGTAGAAAATGCAAAACATGAAGAGCGTATTGTTAGTGTTTAATGATTCTAGGGAATTGGAGTTTATTGAGGAAAACTTAACAGAAAATGGATTTCAGGTTTATAAGTCTGAAAACCTCAAAGAAGCATTCATAAATGCTGAAAAAACAATCCCAAATCTAATTGTTATAAATACACTTGACTCAGAGTTAGCTATTCAATTATTTAGCAGACAAATAAAAACGGAAAAACTAAAAGCTACAACCTTACTAAGTTTGATAGAATTAGAAAACTATTTAAAAACATCTTTTGGTAAAGAACATTTAGTAGTGAAACCTGTGCGTCCAAAACTACTACTGAGTCTAATAAGAAGTGTGATGCACAACGAAGAAATAAATTGGCTCCCATCTTATTGATTTTTGTTTTTATCCTCCATCTTAAATTTCATCTAAGTTAAATTGTGGAATGCATAACAAAATTTACAATAAAACAGGTTTTGTTTTACTTGTGAGGTAGACAATATGATGATTTATTAAAATTTGAATAAACACTAAATAACCTCTGAAAAATATATTTGTACAGAAAATAAACATTTTATTTTTTTTCTGATACAAGCGAATATCCTACAAGAGTTCTTCATTCTAAAGAATAATCTGAAACCGCTTTGTCATCTTATTAAGCACATAAAATCATTTATGATTTAATAGTAAATACTAAAATAGATAACATGAAAGCACAAATTAAATTTATTAAAACATTGTTCTGCTTTTTTTCATTATTAGCAGTAGGCGAGGCAAAGTCGCAAATATTTATTAATGAAATTATGGTAAACCCATCTGGTCCTAACGATGGAGCAAATATGCCAAACACAGCGGAATGGATTGAGTTTTATAATGGTTTCGCCTCAGCTATAGATATTAGTTGCTGGTTTTTTACAGATGGCGACTTCGCAGTAACATTTCCTTCCGTTACATCTATTCCGGCCGGAGGATATTATATAGTTGCAAGTGCATTAGGCAGTGGCTTGACTCCTAATTTAGACTGGGCTACATGTGGTTGTACATCGGGCCCGGTTTCTCAAGTTGGTATACTCACAAATTCAGGAGAGCAAGTTCTTTTATATGATGCTGCGGGAGTAATTGTAGATGCAGTAATATGGAGTGGTGGTCAATTACCCGATGGTATAGTAACTTCCGTTGTTGGGACTTGTGCTTCTCAAACAGTTACCTTTCCGGCAAGTGGAGCAACTTATGAAAATATTGGTACAGGTGCAGATGGGATAGCACAAGAACGTGCTACAGACGGAAGTAGCACTTGGCAAAATACCTCATCGCCAACAGCCGGATCATCAAATTCACCAATTGTATTACCAATTGAATTAATAGAATTTAAAGCATACTCTAATGAAAATACTGTTGATTTAATTTGGCAAACAGCGACTGAAATTAATAACGATTTTTTTACAGTAGAACGAAGTGCTGATGCAGTAAATTTTGAATCTATAGCTACTATTGTCGGTGCAGGCAATAGTAGTCAAATTTTAAGTTATTCAACTACGGATGATTTTCCACTAAAAAAAATATCTTACTATCGTTTAAAACAAACTGATTTTAATGGAATAAGTTCTTATTCAGCAATTGTTTCTGTAGTCATAAATAATTCATTAGGCATAAGTGTTGAAAATGTTTACCCAAATCCGGTTAATGATAAATTATATATAGAGTTTAACGGAGGAATAAAAGAATCATTGAGTATAAAAATTGTTAACAGCATAGGGCAAACATTACTTATGGAAAACAAAACTCTAGGCAATATTATTCCTATTGATTTAACAAGTTTTTCAAAAGGGATTTATATGTTAATAATATCAGGAGATAAATACTTCTATCAAAATAAGATTATAAAAAATTAAAATAATATAGATGAAAACTATTATTAAAAGGCTATCTGGCGGAGAACAGATAAACATACATCTTGTAACTTTCTGGATTACGTTGATATTTTCCGTTCTTTTTTTTACTTATGTTCTCTTTTTAAAATTGTAAAAAAACGGCAGAGTATTAATTATTTTTTAATTATTCGGTAACCCCCAGTTGATATAGCTCAGCTATTTTTGTATTGTGATAAAGTTTAAATTACGATACAACAGATATTAATGAATTGTGTAAAAATCATAATTCACTCCTTAAACGAAGCAATTAGCTTTATCAGCATTCTACCCCTTTTATTTTTCTTGTTTTTATTAATTTAAATATACACTAAATGAAAACAATTTTATTTTGGTTTCGAGCTATTCTTACTAGAGTTTTAATGAAACAACTTTCGGCATTGTATTCACCATTTAAGTCGAATCGACTTAAGGAGGAGGAGGATTATTCGATTGTTTAGGATATGAAAATAAAAAAAAGAGAGGTAGATGTTGTAGTTGTTTCTGATGTCCATTTGGGAACTTATGGATGTCATGCAAAAGAATTACTGCAATATTTAAAAAGTATTAAACCTAAAAGATTAATACTGAATGGTGATATTATAGATATATGGCAATTTAATAAACGGTATTGGCCTACAAGTCACATGCAAGTTATTAAGCACATCACGGGGTTAATTGCTAAGGATGTAAAGGTTTATTACGTAACCGGAAATCACGATGAGATGTTAAGACGTTTTGTGGGATTTAAAATGGGTTCATTGAAAATTGTAAATAAAGTAGTGTTGAATTTGGATGGGAAAAAGGCCTGGATTTTTCATGGTGACGTATTTGATGTAACAATGAAGCATGCAAAATGGTTGGCAAAATTAGGAGCTGTTGGGTACGATGCATTAATTATTTTAAATCGCGGGGTAAATTTTATTTCTCAAAAAATGGGTAGAGGGAAAATATCGCTTTCTAAGAAAATAAAAAATAGTGTTAAAGGAGCTGTGAAATTTATAAATGCTTTTGAACAAACAGCTGCCGACATCGGGATTTCCAATGAATATGATTTCGTTATTTGTGGACATATTCACCAGCCGGAAATAAGAGAAATAAAAAATGAAAGTGGAGCAATTACCTATATGAATTCGGGTGATTGGATTGAAAATCTTACATCATTGGAGTACAACGATGGAGCATGGAGTATTTATAAATACCATGAAGATGCATTTGCTCAAGCTGTCGATTTAACACACAATAATCATCGGACACTTAATAAAGTTCAACTATTTGAGAACCTGATAGAAGAATTTAAGTTAATGGAACGTGCTTAAAAAAATTATCTATGAAAATACTTTACGCTATACAAGGCACTGGAAATGGACATTTAAGTCGTGCAAGGGATATTATTCCAATTCTTCAAAAGAGGGGAGAGGTCGACATACTAGTGAGTGGAATTCAAGCGGATGTAAGTTTGCCTTTTCCAATTAAATATCAACTAAAAGGATTGAGTTTTGTATTTGGGAAAAATGGTGGAGTAGACATTGTGAGTACTTATTTAAAAATGAATACTCGTGAATTATTAAAAGATATTGAAAAAATTCCAATAGAAGAATATGATTTAATTATAAATGATTTTGAACCCGTAACAGCTTGGGCATGTAAACAAAAAGGATTACAATGTATTGCCCTGAGTCATCAAAGTGCTGTACTTGCTAAAAATGCTCCTAGACCGAAAAAGAAAGACCCTCTGGGTAGAGCCGTTTTGAAATACTATGCCCCATCTACTGCTCAATACGGATTTCATTTTTCGAAATTCGATAAAAATATTTTTACTCCGGTAATTCGACAAGAGATTAGAGACTTAAAACCAACTAATAATCGTCATTATACAGTTTATTTACCCGCTTATGATGATGCAAGGTTATTGAAAAATTTGAAAAAATTTAAAACTATTAAATGGGACGTCTTTAGTAAGCATAATAAAAAAGTTATTAAAGAAGATAATATTACCATTCAGCCAATCAATAACGAAGCATTTATTAAAAGCCTGACTACTTGCACAGGTGTATTGTGTGGTGCTGGTTTTGAGACTCCGTCCGAAGCTTTATTTCTAAAAAAGAAATTGATGGTAATTCCTATGAAAACGCAGTATGAGCAACAATGTAATGCCGCGGCATTAAAAGCAATGGGTGTGCCTGTAATAAAAAGTTTGAAGAAAAAACATCATCCTAGTATAAAAAATTGGTTGGAATATGGAAAAGTCATTTCGGTTGATTATCCAAATATTACAGAACAGATTATCAACTCATTAATTTCAACTCACTATCGAAAAAAGATATTTGTTCCGGATTTTAAGTGGGATGAGTCATATCGAGTTGCTCGTGTTTAAATTCTTGTTTTGTGATTATGTTCAATAAAAAAGAATTTGGCGAGAGCTTCAAGTGGGGCGTATCTACTGCTGCATATCAAATTGAAGGGGCTCACGATGCAGATGGAAAGGGCTATTCTATCTGGGACACGTTTTCAAATCAACGAAAAAAAATACTAGGGAACCAGAGTGGAAATCATGCCTGTGATTTTTATAATCGCTACGTTGATGATCTTCAATTAGTGAAGTTTTTAAATATTCCTAATTTTCGTTTTTCACTCTCATGGTCGAGAATTTTGCCAAATGGAACAGGTACATTAAATCAAAAAGGAATTGATTTTTATAATCGATTAATTGATATTTCACTCGAATTGGGAATCGAACCTTGGGTTACATTGTATCATTGGGATTTGCCACAAGCACTTGAAAATAAAGGCGGCTGGACAAATAGGGAAGTTGTTAATTGGTTTTCTGATTACGCTGAACTTTGTGCAAAAAAATTTGGCGATAGAGTAAACTATTGGATGGTATTAAATGAACCAATGGTATTTACAGGTGCAGGATATTTTTTAGGAGTACATGCACCAGGTAAAAAAGGTCTCCGAAATTTTATTCCGGCTGTTCATCATGCAGTACTTTGTCAATCGGAGGGAGCTAGGATTTTGAAAAATACTTATCCGAAAGCACAAATAGGAACCACATTTTCCTGTTCTCATTTGGAACCAAATACAAATTCAGAAAAAGACAAACTAGCAACCAATCGAGTGGATGCATTGATTAACCGCTTGTTTATAGAACCGGCTTTAGGGTTAGGTTATCCTATAAATGATTTGAAACTATTAGATAGAATTTATAAATACTTTTTACCCAATGATGAGCAACTATTAAAATACGATTTTGATTTTGTTGGGATACAAACTTATACTCGTGAAATTGTAACCCACTCTTATTTTGTCCCTTTGCTGAAAGCAAAATTAATAAAAGCCGAAAAGCGAAAAGTTCCTACTACTTTAATGAACTGGGAAGTATATCCGGATGCGATGTATCAGATATTAAAAAAGTATGATGCATATCCTCAAATAAAAAAAATAATTGTTACCGAAAACGGTTCAGCATTTCACGACTCCATTGTTGATGGAAAAATAAACGATGAATTGCGGACTAGTTATTTGAAAAATCACATTCGTGAAGTGCTGCGTGCAAAAAATGATGGAATTAAAGTTGATGGTTATTTTGTTTGGACATTTGTCGATAATTTTGAATGGGCAGAAGGCTTTTATCCTCGATTTGGTTTGGTGCATACAAATTTCAAAACACAAGAACGAATTATTAAACAATCAGGGTATTGGTATAAACAGTTTTTGCAATTTGATTAGTTTTTTATCAATTATACCCAATTGGTATATGTGATAGTCTTCCTGGATGTTAGGACACTACTAATATACTCCTTGCCTTGTCGGCAGTCAGGTTTCGGCATTTACAATACTAATATCAAAAATATTCTTTTGATATATCCGAGAGCAAACCCTCCCACCCACAACAATAACATTTTCCTTTTTATACTATACATCGTATATTTATGTATTTTTACACAGTATTCCCCAGAATTAAATCCTGCTGAAAAAATATGGCAAAAAATGAAAAGAGCCTTTTCTGGTAAGCTGCATCAAACACTTGATAATGTGAGTGAGTTTATTACAAACCAAGTTACCATACTTACAAATCAACAAGTTAAAAACATATTCAGATATGACTATATTTTTTTAGCTCCATATTGGACTAATACTTATTAAGTATTGGTATTACTTGCACTAAACTGGCTTAACCGAAAAACTTTATTAAATGTACTGAACTAAATGGCAAATGCAAAAAATGTTGCGCGGAGCGCACCTTTGAAAAAAGCATTTGCAGCTTGC
>JAYVZC010000118.1:0-2033 GCA_043783695.1 Bacteroidota bacterium | reverse complement strand
CTTCAAATAATTGAGGATATCTATGCCAATGCAAACACCACCAAGGTAATTTACCTTGTTTAGTTTCACGCTTCTGAGATAGATTAATTTCGAAAGGCTCTAAATATGAAAAGACATTTTTTAAATTGTCAGTATTTGATTTTTTGTAAGAATATATTAACACGTGATTTGTATTCTCAATCCTGTATTTATCAATTTCTCCACCTACAAGAACAGGATTCAAAATCTCTTTTTCAAAATTATTTTCTTTTGCAAATTCTTTTGGAATTCTAAAGATTTTATCACCCCCAGTCGAAATACCACTTGCCATTTCTTCAGCTATATCGTCAATAGTTGTAGAAACTTTCCGCAACTTTTCAATTATTCTGAACTCTTCCTCAGTAATACCAAAAACAGAAGCAGGAGTTTTTAAAGTAGATGAAACAGATTCTAATTTGAACACTTCTCTAAAATTAAGACTCTTTTTATTGGCGTTTCGTAGGTCTGCATAATGATATTTGTTGAATCCAGAATTAGTTTTAGATGATAAGAAAATACAGGACGGAACTGTAGCTGTGTTGAAAACACCATCACCCAAATTAATTCCAATATAAAATTGATTTTTAGCCAAAAGGAATTTTCTTGTTTTCTCATATTCTGATTGAAAAAATAAGTTATTAGGCACGATATACGTAATTACTCCACCATTGTGCAATAGTCTAATTCCTTTGGAAATAAAATAGTTAAAGGTATCAGGTGTTCTCATATGAACATCTGAAAACTCATTTTTAAAGAATTTCTTTTCCTTCATAGTTAAGTCGGCACCATAAGGTGGATTACCAATAACTATATCAAAACCACCTTTTTCACTCCACACTTCTGAAAAATACAGTCGAAAGTCAAAAGAAATATTAATTCCAAAAGTCCTTTCCGAACCTTGCATTCTTTCAGCGATAGCTTGGTCTATTCTTCTTTTTAAATCCTTTTTGGTGTCAAGATCAGTTTCATTAAAAAATTGGTCTTTCAATTCTTCAATCTTTTCAGATGCAGTACTTTTCCAATTTTCAGGAAAGTTTATCAAAGAGTTTCCACATACAATTTTATAATCCAAGTTAGGCAGGGCTTCAATCGGGTCAAGGTCGTCTTCGTCCACCACCAGTGAGAGCCACAAACGCAAGCGGGCAATGTCTATGGCACTAGCATCTATATCCACTCCATAAATGCTTTCCTGTATAATGTGGCGTTTCAGGCGGTAGATGTAGCGGCTTTCGCTTACGCTTTCTCTATGCTCAATGCCAAAATCTTTGAGTTTTTTGGTCAGGTAATCGTAACTAAAATGTGGCTTTAACACCAACATTGCATTGACCAACTCATGCAACAAGCCCACAGGAAAAGCCCCCGAACCAATGGCAGGGTCGCAAATGCGTATGTCGCTTAATTTTTTGTCTATCAAGTCGGCATTTTGGCGTATGCTTTCGGGCAGTTGGTATTTATAAGTTTTGGTTTCGCCTTTGGCTGCTACACGTTCGTCATTTTCCAAAGCAAAATGCCCTTCACGGATGTAGGTTTCAATGTCTTTTTTAGGAACTCGAATGGTGTTGTTATGTTCCAGTTCAATTTTGAGGTTGCCTTTTTTATCGGCACTTCCGCTAAAGAGTTTGGTTTGGTCTGAGCCCAATTCCTGATAACTGCTCGTACCACTGTTCAGTGCATTGTCCAAATAATGAATCAAGCTTTCTTGACACATATAATGCACAATTTCCCTTGGGGTATAAAAAGCACCTTTGCTTTTACGCTCGGTAATGTCGAGCATATTTTCAAACACCTTACCCAACATTTCAGGGTCAACAGCTACTTCTTTATCAAGCGGTTCATCTTCCTTGATAGTAAAGTTGTAGCGGTCGAACACATCCAATACGCCTGTGCCTTCGTCACCTGATTTGTTTTTCTCTTTGTTTCGGAAAAGATTTTCAGGAATAGTAATGTTGGCATTTCGCCAATCGTAATCGGCTTCAAACAATCCACCATTAAGGAATGGAATCCGACAATCAAAA
>JAYVZC010000117.1:0-2033 GCA_043783695.1 Bacteroidota bacterium | reverse complement strand
GGTTTTGGTTGGAGAACTCATCCTATTTATAAAACACCGGAATTTCATCCTGGAATGGACTTTGCCGCTCCACAAGGAACAGAAATACGTGCAACGGGGGATGGAACAATTGAACGAGCAGATGCAGCAGCACAAGGATACGGAAATCATGTGGTCATCAATCACGGTTATGGCTACGAAACATTATACGGACACATGCTTAAATTTGTAGTACACGTTGGACAACAAGTAAAACGCGGTCAGTTAATTGGATATGTTGGAAGCACAGGCTTATCAACGGCTCCACACGTTCATTACGAAGTTCACAAAGGCGGTCAAATTGTAAATCCAATTAACTTTTATTACAACGATTTAACACCAGAGCAGTATCAAAAGTTGATAGAATTATCCGAACAATCATCTCAATCATTTGACTAAAGGAGCCTCAGCCCTTAATCCCATAGCCTTCTCTTTATAACAACAATTAGAAAAGAGAATTTTATTAGAAACTATTTAATGGGAGCTTTCCTGCTTCGAAGCCACTGGCGGCTCCATCACATGCCCACATTTTTTACAAGTACGTAAATCCGTACTTCCATAAAAATGTGTAAACGTTTCTTGAAACTGTGTCATGATATTGGTAAGCTTGAATTTTTTTTCATACAAAGGAGCATTGCATTTTTCGCAAAACCACATTAATCCATCTTCTTCTCCTTCTCTGCGTTTTCGCTCAACAACCAAACCTACAGTATTTGCAGGTCTTCCCGGATTGTGTGGAATGCGAGGAGGCAATAAAAATATTTCCCCTTCTTTAATTGGAACATCTACTGCTTTTCCATTTTCCTGTATTTTTACAGTAATATCTCCCTCTAATTGATAAAAGAACTCTTCACTTTCATTGAAATGATAATCTTTACGAGCATTCGGTCCGCCAACCACCATAATTATAAATTCCGTATCCTCATAAACAACTTTGTTATTTACAGGTGGTTTTAACAGATGACGATTGTCGTCAATCCATTTTTTAAAACTAAAAGGCCGTGTAATCATAATTTTATATTTTTAAAATTTAACAGTTAACTGAAATGCATATACTCTTGGAGGTTGAATATCCATAGGTCTTCCCATAACTTCTCGGTTAAACATATTATTAATAATAAAGGAAAGTTTAGCTGTTTTATTTAATTGATAAGAGATTCGATAGTCAAAAATATAATCGCCTTGATTATGATCTGCACGATATTTTTTTACACCAGGAAAAAAAGACTCATTCACAAAAATACCATCTACGTTTTCCATAAAACTATTCGCTCTCATACTTATTCCCGTGAACACTTTTTTATATCCTAATTCAATATCAGCTTTTCCACTTTGCTTATAACGATATTTTAAAATATTTGTTTTAGCAGAATTATTAATAATAGTGTCTTTCGCAAGATTAAAATCTGTTTGTATAGGGTCAATATATGTGTAACCTAAAAGTAGATTCACATTGATAGGTCCGATTTTTCCTTGTCCCATAATTGAAAAATCAATTCCTCTAATTCTTGTATTTCCTATGTTTTGTGACTGAAAACCTAAACCATATGGAGCAGTTGTCATGGCTGGATTATAATTTCCGAATGTAAATTCCATCATGTTGTAATATTCTGTCCAAAAGGCTGCAATATCAATATAGCCTCTCCATTCACCCAAGTTAACACCTTGCTTAATTCCTATTTCTGAACTCCATCCTCGTTCAGGTTTTAAACTATCGTTCGGATAAATATCCAACCCGCTTGCGCTTGTCTTGATATATTTTTCTGCAACAGAAGGAAACCTAAACCCTTGTCCGAAAGATGCTCTTACATATGTTGCTTTAAACAAATGATAATTTACTCCTGCACGAAAAACAGGTTTTACTTTCGAACGTTTTGCAATTGGTTTTGATGTATCCATAAATAAAAAAACATCTTCTTTTGTTTCTACCGAATCGGTTTTAAAATATTCGCCTCGTGCACCGACAGAAATGGTTAGTTTTTTCCATTTTTTATCTATCTGTGTAAACAAGGAGG
>JAYVZC010000116.1:0-2034 GCA_043783695.1 Bacteroidota bacterium | reverse complement strand
TAATAGACAGCATTACTTATGCCGAAAGAATTCAGCGTTCGTTATTGCCGACTGAAAAGTATATTGAAAGGAATTTGAATAGATTAAATAAAAGTTAAATGAAAAAAAGAATTAAATATTTTTTTTCTATTTACAATCACTAAATTTGTTTTATTAATAAACCTATATTTGATAAATGAAAAAACACCTTCTTGCATTCACCTTTTTATTCATTGCTACATTCAGTTTCTCCCAATCCCGCATTTTTACAGGTAAACCAACTTATCAAATCCTAACAAAACGTGCAGGTATTTATTTAGGAACAACTACTGTTGAACTTTTTCCAGCTATTGCTCCTCTGCATGTAAATAATTTTGACAGTCTGGTTAGCGTTCAATTTTATGACAGCACAGCGTTTCACCGGGTTATTCCGGGTTTTATGATTCAAGGTGGAGATCCTAACTCCAGAAGTGGTCCAAAATCAACTTGGGGATTAGGGGATCCAAGTCAACCTACCGTGAATGCTGAATTTACTGCTGCAAAACATTTAAGAGGAAGTCTTTCTGCTGCCAGAGATACTTCTATCAACAGTGCCAATTCACAATTTTTTATTTGTGTAGCACCTGCAGCATGGCTAAATGGACAGTATAGTGTATACGGACGAGTAACTTCAGGAATGAATATAATAGATACGATTGTGAATTCGCCCCGTGATTCGGTAGATAATCCTCTTTTGAAAATTGAAATGTTTATCACTTATGCTGGCTCCAACGATACGCTTGCGAATGCACCCTTGCTGAATCTGCCTACAAATGGGTCTTTCAGTGCTTCAACTGCAAGAGCTTTGAAGTGGTTTGCTGAAAGTGATGGAATTATTTATCATGTACAAGTCTCAACAGATTCAACATTCGCAACAACTTATAAATCTGTTAATGTTGGAACAAATACTTACACAGTAACTGGACTAGCTCCTGGAGCAAGATATTATTGGAGAGTAAACACCAACAATGGCGGGAATATCAGCGGGTATTCAACTATATGGAATTTTCTAATGTCTCCAACATCTGTTGAATCTTATTCGGAGGAAAATCAAATAAATGTTTCACCAAACCCAAGTACTGGTAAATTTTTATTTTCTAATTTAGAAAAAGAAAGCACAATTGAAATTTTTGATGCTTTAGGAAAAAGTATTTTAAAAGCAACGTCTAAAAATAATTCTTGTTCATTTGATTTGAGCGACAAAGCTAAAGGAGTTTACTTTTTTAGTATTAGCAATAAAAATAAAAATAATATAGACGGAAAAATTATAGTACAGTAATTTTAGCCCTTACCCTGCAAATCCGCTCAGGATAAAAATTTCATATAACAATAAAAATCAGTTATGAAAAAAATAATCGTTATTCTTCTTGCTATCTTTTCTTTTAGCACTGCATCTGCTCAATTAATGTCTTTAGGGTTTGTAAAAAATTGTATGACTTACGACCGTACAGCATGTACAAACGAGCTTTTCAGAAAACATTATTTTATGGTGGAAAATGCCATTGCTACTGCACAAAATAATTTACTGGTTGGTGCAATGTCTTATTCAAATGAGAAAATTTCCGCAAACGGAGAAATAAAAATATTGTCGCTGATAAAAGAGAAACAGAAAATCACAGAGATTTATTTTGTGAACGGATCTACAAACAATTACTCCAAAAATTATACAGAAGTATACAATCAAATGGTATCGTTTTTTGATAATCAAATCGTTTTTAAAAGTGCAAAGTACAATGTGGATGTAACAAAATTCACAAAGGACAAAGTATTTTATTATGTCTACAAATTAAAAGAAATCTCGGTGATTGTAGTAGCGAACTACAAGTTGGATGATTTGTATTTTAAGTAATGACGACAACATTCTAAAACAACAAAAAATTTCGTATCGTCATGCCACTCCCCGAGACGGCATGACAGTTCCGATGGGATATTTGTATCCGAAAAATCATCTCTATTTCCCTGTCAACAACTTAAATCCTTTTCCGTGTACGTTTATCAATTCTACAGAAGCGTCTT
>JAYVZC010000115.1:0-2035 GCA_043783695.1 Bacteroidota bacterium | reverse complement strand
TAAAAAGGCTCTTAAATTTTTGGACATAGTTGGTGTCAATTTCTCCTGCATTGGCAGAAAAAGAAATGAGGATTAATGAAAAGAAGAGGACAATTTTTTTTATCATTTGTATTTACAAAAGTAAAACAATGTGTTAAATAATCTAAAAATATCTAAGGGATTAAAACAAATTACGGAAAATCTCGTTTTTCGTCAGTTTTTATTTTGAGTTTGGCTATAGTAACCGTAAAATAAGCCGCAGATTCGCAGATTTCTTCACGCTTAAATATGTTGGGGCAGATTCTGTGTTTATTTTTTGCATATAGAATCAGCCAAAATTAAACACACACAGAAAAATCTGCGAATCTGCGGCTATTAGTGCTGTTACCAATGAT
Source organism: Bacteroidota bacterium (assembly GCA_043783695.1). GTDB lineage: Bacteria > Bacteroidota > Bacteroidia > 2-12-FULL-35-15 > 2-12-FULL-35-15 > 2-12-FULL-35-15. The sequence continues at coordinate 1,661 of JAYVZC010000115.1, read as the reverse complement.
TAAATAGAAATTGTTTATAGGATGATATTTGTTCGAAACTAACCAACCATTGTATTGGTCTTCATGCCCACCATTTCAATGGCTGCTTTTACAATGCTATCAGCATCATAATTACATTCTATATAAAGTTCTTTTTGCTCTCCGTGTTCAATAAATTTATCAGGTATTCCCAAACGTTTTACTTGAGCATTGTAATTATTATCAGCCATAAATTCCAAAACGGCACTTCCCATTCCACCCATGATACAACCATCTTCAACTGTAATTACTTTATTGTATTTTGAAAATACTTCATGCAATAATTGTTCATCAATTGGTTTTACAAATCGCATATCGTAATGAGCTGCTTTTATTCTTTGTCCTTCTAATGTTTTACAAGCCGCTACAGCATTGTTTCCAATGTGTCCAATGGTTAAAATAGCAATGTCTTCACCTGTTTGAACTCTTCTTCCTTCACCAATTTTCACTTTTTGGAAAGGTGTTTTCCAATCAATCATCACTCCGTTTCCGCGTGGATAACGAATAGAAAAAGGAGCATTTGTTTCTGGCAATTGAGCTGTATACATTAAGTTGCGCAACTCCTCTTCATTCATTGGAGCAGAAACAATCATGTTAGGAATGCAACGGAAATAAGCTAAATCGAAAGCTCCGTGATGTGTTGGCCCATCTGCACCAGCTAATCCTCCCCTATCTAAACAAAATACTACATGTAAATTTTGCAAAGCAACATCGTGTATCACTTGATCGTAGGCTCGTTGCATGAATGATGAATAAATATTACAGAACGGAATTAATCCTTGTGTAGCTAACCCTGCTGAAAAAGTAACGGCATGTTGTTCTGCAATTCCAACGTCAAAAGCTCTATCTGGCATGGCTTTCATCATAATATTTAAAGAACATCCGCTAGGCATAGCAGGTGTTATTCCCATTATTTTTGAATTTTTTTCTGCCAACTCTACAATCGTATAACCAAATACATCCTGATATTTTGGAGGTTGTGGTTCTTTTGGAACAATCTTAATAATTTCTCCTGTGTCTTTATTGAAAAGTCCTGGAGAGTGCCAAACTGTTTGATTGCCTTCTTCCGAAAACTTATATCCTTTTCCTTTTTGGGTTAAGATGTGAAGGATTTTTGGTCCAGGAATATCTTTTAAATCTTGTAATACTTTTGTCAAACGCTCTACATCATGTCCGTCAACCGGGCCGAAATAACGGAACTTCAACGACTCAAACATATTACTTTGTTTAAGCAAAGATGATTTTATTCCATTCTCAATTTTAGAAGCAATTTCCTGAGCATTTGGCCCGAACTTGCTAATTTTACCAAGCAAATTCCAAACTTCATCCTTCACTCTATTATAAGTATGTGAAGTAGTTATGTCTGTTAAATATTCTTTCAAAGCACCAACATTAGGGTCGATGCTCATACAATTATCATTTAAAATAACCAGTAAATTTGAGTTGGAAATTCCGCCATGATTAAGTGCTTCAAATGCTTGTCCTGCCGTCATTGCGCCATCACCAATTATAGCAATGTGCTGACGATCTTTCTCTCCTTTATAATTAGATGCAACCGCCATTCCTAATGCACCACCAATGGATGTGGAAGAATGTCCAACACCAAAAGTATCGTATTCACTTTCCGAACGTTTTGGAAAACC
>JAYVZC010000114.1:0-11598 GCA_043783695.1 Bacteroidota bacterium | reverse complement strand
TAGCAGTTTTTTACAAACGAATGACGGAGGATATGTTCTTGCAGGTAGCATTGGGTATACTTTTGGACTTCCACTTGACTTTTATGTGGTAAAAACCGATAGCTTAGGAAACATTAGCTGGAGCAAACTTTATACTGGGTCTGTAAGCTACAATGTTAAATCTATTGACCAAACAAATTCTGGAAATTTCATTATTTCTTCATCTATTGATTCTGGAGGTGAAGGAAAATTGCATTTTATTCTAATTGATGGAAGTGGAAATTTTTTATGGAGTAAGTTTTGGGCAAACAACGATTCTAGCTCGTATATGTCAAGTCAAGGAATGGCTGCATCTCAAACTAATGATGGTGGATTTATATTTTCTGGCTATTCATCTACTCCATCTGCAGGAGCATTTATCTATTTTATTAAAGCAGATTCATTAGGAATGTCAGGGTGTGCAGATAGCTCTGCAACATTAACTGTGAACCCATTTATTCCTACTTCAATTCCATCCTCTTTATCTTCTTCTACTGGTTTAATAATAAACTTAACAACAACAGGAATATTCCAGAGATCTTCAATATATACTACAATTTGCACCTCAGTAGGAATAAACGAATTACCATCCACTCCACAAATTTCCGTTTATCCAAATCCATCCTCGGGACAATTTAATTTTAGTGGTTTGGAGAAACAAAATAAAATTGAAGTGTTTGATATGACGGGAAGAATAATTTATCAATCCATTGCAAAAAATGATTTTGAAACGATAAATATTTCTGATAAAGCAAAAGGAATTTACTTTTATAGAATTACTAAGGAGATAAAATTGGTTCAGAGTGGGAAGATTTGTATACAATGATTCCATTTTACCGCCCAACGACTCCGATTCGAATAAACGCTGAATAGTATACGAAATTCTATATCAATTCTACTTTGACACTCATTTTGTCATGTAAACAAATTAATTTTTGCGTTCTAATTTCCATTTAACTCGTATGATCAATCACAATTACCCATTTGCCATCAATTTTTTTCCATAACAAAGTAAAATATCCTCCAACATCACCTTTTTCTCTTTTCAAATTCCACTTCCCTATTACATAACAGCCGGTTTTTGAAAGTTCGTCTACACTTATAATTGTAAAAGTCAGTTCACCCATTGTAGATTTATCGGGATAATTTTTTTTGTAATTCGCTAAAGTGCTTTTCCAACCATAAGTAATTCCGCTCTTTCCAATAAATTTTAAACTGTCGCTGTTCCAATAAGAAAGCATAAATTCATCCAAATCACCTTTATTCCAAGCTACTTGTTGCTCGTACATTATTTTTTCGATGACAGGTTTCATTTTATTATCTTTTTGGGGATAGATGTTCGTTGATGCGAAAAGGAGAATCGTTATTAATAAATTTTTTTTCATGCGATAATGTTTCTTTTGTGTCATCTCGATGTCACCCTGAGTGGAGTCGAGCGAGTGGAGAGATTTTTCTATTCTTATTTAACGCTATAATTGTAAAAAAAATCTGCTCGCAATAGCGCTCCGTAAATTTATGTTTTCTATTGTCTAATTGCTTTTCCCGTTCACCTGAACATTAAATCCACCTGCATCGTTTTCCTCTTTATCGCTTCCATCAAATGATTTGTTATTATTATCGGGAGTTCTGTCAATTAATTTATTGTACGGATCAAATCCTACTTTCACAGGCAATTCATTTACAATAATTTCGAAATCCATATTGTTTTTTGTAATCTTTCTTTTCTGCAAATATAATTCGGTATCTGTTTTTTTACCAGCTACTTCTTTGTTTCCAAACACCCCAATATCAATCCAATCGGCAACAGGAATGTCTTTCATTTTTCCAACACTATCTGCTCTAAACTTTTTACTTTCAATGGAAATTTTCACAAGGTATTTCCCATCTTTTGTTTTTGTATAAGAACATTTTGAAACTTTGTTTTCATACATCGTAATAGTTTCAAACATATCATTGATAATGTATTTTAAACTATCAGGAGTTGATGCTCTTAAATAACGGATAAACTCAATTGAATTTGTATAAGGAGGTTCCTGATAAGCAACTTTCGAAATATATTTTCTAAGTGCTGCATTCAAGGAATCTTCACCTATATAATCTCTCAAAGCGTACATGATTATACTTCCTTTGTTGTAATGAATGTATTGTTGATTTTCCACCAACATTAATGGCAATTCTTTTTTTCCTTCCATCGCTCTTGCTTGCAAATAATTTCGCATTTCATATTTCAAGAATTTTTTCATAGCCGGTTTTCCGAATTCTTTTTCCATCACCATCAAAGCTGAGTATTGCGACATCATCTCCGACATCAAAGTAGAACCTTGCACATTACCCCCAATCACTTGATGTGCCCACCATTGATGTGCTACTTCATGTGCTGTCACATAAAAAGGATAATCTATAGACAATGGATCTGCATCGTTCACTTTTGCAACAAATCCTATCCCTTCCGAAAAAGGAATCGTATTCGGGAACGACTGAGCAAATGTTGCATAACGTGGGAACTCCAGAATACGAACTTGTTTATGCTGATAAGGGCTAAAATTCTTTGTATAATAATCCAAGGATTTTTTAATCCCATTAATCATTCTGTCCAAATTATATTCATGCCCTTTGTTGTAATAAATTTCTATTGCTACATCTTCACCGGTAGCAAGATTTTTCCATTTGTCGCGTTTCACTTCATAACGTGCTGATAAGAATGAATAGAAATTAAGAATTTTGCAATCCATTTTATAATGAAAATAATTTCTACCATTCTCATTCCATTGTTTTAGTAAGTATCCAGGAGCAACTGCTATTTGATCAACCGAAGTACTTACTGTACATTCAAAATTAATCCAGTCGGCATCGTTACTAATATAAGTATTCATTCTTGCAACATTATCCGTAACTTTTGCCATTCGCTCTTTTTTAGGCAAATCATATTTTTTACGAGTAGCTTCTTCAGTCAATTCCATTTGCTCATTGTAACCAAGACTTGGCATAAATTCACTATTAAAAAAAGTCCCGTTGTAAACAATTGATGTTGTGGCAGAACTCTTAAATCCTTTTGGAAAATAATCGATGGATATATTAAATTTTAACGAATCGTTTGGTTTTAAAGGCTGTGATAGCTTGTACACATAGAAACCATTTTCTGTATCATCAATTACTTTTGTTGCTGGACGGTCAAATTGAAATTTATTAATGTGTATGCTTGTATTTAAATTAACGATAATGCTATCCACATTTCTAGTGCTTTTATTTTTCAAAATATAATAACCATTCATTTTTACACCACGTTCTTCAGGGAAAATATCTACATTCCAATTAGCGGTTACAATCCTTGGTTGCTGTGTTTTTGTATAGTGCTTGTATTTCTTTTCAAAATCCGCCTGCGATTTTTCTTCTTGAATAGAAGAAATATTTTTATTTAAAATAGTTGTATTATAATAAATAAATCTACCTGTCAATAAAAATATCAATACGCTTATTGCCATTATTAATTTTGCTTTTGCATTAAATAAAGATCTGGCTGTACGTAAACGGTTTTTAAATCCTTTCTCTTTTCCGCGAGCCCACATCAAATTTGAGAAAACAATTAATATCATTGCAAAACCAACCCAATACAATTTGAATATTGAGTAAGAAAAAATAATGTGTCCATACCCATTCATATCCGAATATTGTAATTCTGGACCATTACTATTATACAAAGCCAGTTGATTTCTCCATTCCAATAATTCAAATAGAACAGGGATAGAAAGAATTAAAATACAAACGAAATAACCTACATATCTGTTGTTACAAATTGCCTGAATAGACATTGTGAGAGCACACGTTAATGCTAATCCAATCAATTGTATTCCATACAATTCCTTAATGTATTGAAGTATTTCAAATTTATAATAACCGTAATACATTTGAATTGCTATGCCGGTTAACATAATTACAAAAAGCAAAACTGCCTGCACCATAATAAGTGCTATTAATTTAGAAGAAAAATTGACGAATAATTTTACCGGAGCCGTTCCAACAAGTTCTTCCACTTTTGCATCACGCTCTCTCCAAACTAAAACACCTGCATAAAAAATAATAATGATATTCAAAAACAATTTGGCTAATGCACCACCAACTTCAAGAATTTGGTAGGTTAAAGGATAAGTGGAAGTTCCATAAATTGCACCACTCAAAGGAACAACCAACATTAAAGAGGCAACTGCTAAAAATGCAATGATGATAAAGAAGATACTTTTAACGATTTTATTGAATTCGAATTTTGCCAAAAACCAAGTTTGATACCAACTAAACTTTGCTGAGAAATTTTGTATCGCCTTTGGAATATCCGACAATGCTAACACAGGAGCCGATGATAATGATAATGTTTTATTGTTATTTTTTCTGCCAAAAAAAGAAATCGGATTATTGAACTGACTAAATTGAAATCTGTAAAATGTTAACGCACTAATTCCCATACTAATTCCTAACCATAACAAACGGTTGTATAATAATACCCCTTCAAATGGAATAAGTAAATTATTTTGTTCATCAGGCGACCAATACCTAGTAAGACTTCGAAAAGCCTGTGTTCCGAAAGGTTCCACAATTGCAGCCAAAGTCTGATTATCAATATTCGATAATAATGCATTCGCAATATTTTTTATGATGACAAATGCAATACATCCAACATAGCCGGCAATCATGTTACGAGAAAATGTTACCAATGAAAAAAAGATTGCACCTACTAATAATGTATTGGGGATAATAAAATAAACAAAGGGCTGTATATAATTCATAAGATGAATTGCACCAAATCTATGTGTATCAGAATTACCAAAAATAGCACACATCATTATGTGTCCGAATATACTTCCTGAAAGTACAAATAACGCAACAAAAAATGACGCAGTAAATCTACCTATCATGTAACCAAATTTACTTATAGGTTTTGTAAACAACAAAGGATGCATATTGTATTGAAAATCCTTGTAAACAGCAGGTGCAATAATGGTAATCAAGATGATTAACCCTACAAAACCGGTATTTATTTTAGTGATAAAATCAGTAACCGCTTTTGCTGAATTAACAATTGTATTGCTGTCATTATCACTACTTCCAATAACTCCAGCTACAGTCAACATTGCAAAAACAGAAAATAAAAAAAAGATGGTGAAGAATATATATACAGCAGGTCGTTTAAACCAGAGTTTTAATTCGAAAAGAAAAATTTCTTTGAACATATTATAAGTATTTCAAATTAAATATTTAGGTTTTGTACAGATAACAAATGAATATTACGAATCGGAGCTAATACCGAATCGGATTCTGTAACCTGCCTGCCGGCAGGCAAGTAGTCCAACAATTGCTTTGCAATTTTGCACTACAACAGGTACTCTCTTGGCATTTACAATACTAATCTCAAAATATTCTTTCGACTATATTGAGCCAAGTATTGGTATAACACATTCGTAATATTTGTAAAGATTAACTATCCGTACTAATTGGTTATTGTAGCAAAATAAACATCTTCCAGATCAGCTGTTAACAGAGCAAAAGAAGGATCCGGTTGTGATGGATTAAAAACATGGATCTGAATTTTTCCTTCTACCACTTTCGTAGAAATTACACGATAATTCTTTTTATGTTCTTCCAATACTTCTTTATCTATCAACTTCATCCAAATCTTTCCTTGCATATTTTCAATGGCTTGAACTGGTTTTCCGGAAAGTAAGATTGTTCCTTGATTCATAATTACCATATTCGCACAAAGATTGCGGACATCTTCAACAATATGTGTAGATAAAATCACAATAATGTTTTCTCCAATCTCACTTAATAAATTATGAAAACGATTTCTTTCCATTGGATCCAATCCTGCTGTAGGTTCATCCACAATAATTAATTTAGGGTTTCCTAACAAGGCTTGAGCAATACCAAATCGCTGACGCATACCACCCGAGTAATCGCCAATGTTTCTTTTTCTAGCATCAAACAAATTCGTTTGATTCAACAATGCTTCACATATTTCTTTGCGCTCTTTTGAATTATCAATTCCTTTCAAGATTGCGAAATGATTGATCATGTCCCATGCCGACACTTTCGGATAAAAACCAAAGTCTTGTGGTAAATAACCCAATACTTTTCTCACCTCAGCTTTTTGTTTCAAAACATCTATCTCACCAAGCATTATACTTCCGCTATCTGCTTCCTGTAAAGTAGCGATAGTGCGCATCAAAGATGATTTTCCTGCTCCATTCGGGCCAAGTAGTCCAAACATTCCGCTTCCTATTTCTAAATTGATATCGCTCAATGCCTTTAAGCCATTGGAATAGGTTTTCGAAAGATTTTTAATAGATAAGTTCATATGTAAATATGGTTGTTTTTGTGATTTTACGGTTTTATGACGAACACTTGCTTGATTTGTTACAGGGTTGTCTACTATTATTTCAAGCGGAATGTTCCTTACTTGTCATTTCTCTCAACCAATATTATTTTTCTTTCCCATTCATCATGGAAACCCCATTATTCATCTCATTCATAATCTGAACGGTTTCATTCAAGTAAATATCTTTCTTTATCGATTTATACCAATCTTTATTTTTATTCACTTTCACAGTATCACTTTCCGGGAATGCATCTGCTTTTAAAGCTACAACATTTACTCCTTCAATTTCTTTATCCAGCGCTTCCATCTTTTTTGCTTCTTCTCTATATGTTTTTTGTTCTGCAACATATTTATCGAAGTTCAAAGAAACCATTGTATCGTCTTTTTGTTTTTTCAAACGTTTTGCTGCATCGTTTAAAATTGCAAAACCCGGATTATTTTTTACTCTTTCAGCACTGCTCGCTTTAATTTGCGAAACAGAATAAGCTGGTTTTAAGGCTTCGTATTTTGCAGGAGTAATTTCATCCCAAGCCATTGGAAAGTCTTGTTCCTTTTCTCCCTGATCCAATAAATAATATGGATCCGGCAAAACAACATCAGGAATAACTCCTTTTAATTGTGTTGCGCCTCCGTTGATACGATAAAATTTTTGTGTTGTAATCTTTACAGAGCCCAATGGTTTGATATTCGCATAAGCAGGTGGTAAATAATCATCTAAATCGAAGAACCGTTGTACTGTTCCTTTTCCAAAAGATGACGGAGATGTTCCAACTATCAATCCTCTGTTATAATCCTGCATGGCTGCTGCCATAATTTCGGAAGCGGATGCTGAATTAGAATTTATCATTACTGTAAGCGGACCGTTATAAACAATGCCTGCATCTCTATCTTCAAGAACTTGGGCTGCTGCTGTTTTTTGTTTTACTTGACAAACCGGACCTTTATCAATAAACAATCCTGCCATGTCAACTACATCCGGTAATGAACCACCGCCATTGTTTCTTAAATCTAAAATAATTCCGTCTACATTTTCTGCTTTCAATTTTTCCAATTCTTTCTTCATGTCTTTCGAGCAACTTCTTCCTCCTTTTCCGGAAAAATCTGCATAGAAGGATGGTAATTTAATATACCCGATATTTTTCTTTCCTCTAATGATTACAGATTGTGCGTAGGTATCTTCTATTACTACAATGTCTCTGATGATTGGAATAATAATCACACTTGCATCGGGCTTCTTAACCGTCAAACGAACTTCTGTACCTTTTTTTCCTCTTATTAACTGAACGGCATCATCCATTTGCATGTCAACCACATCAACCGGATCGGCAGTACCTTGTGCTACTTTTAAAATTATATCTCCTGGTTTTAATTGTCCTTGTTTGTAGGATGCACTACCAGGAACAATACTACTTACTTTAATGTAACCATCTTTTTCTTGAAGCTGTGCTCCAATTCCTTCTAACTGACCACTCATATTAATATCGAATGTTGCTTTATCTTTTGGAGCGAAAAATTCGGTGTGGGGATCATAAATACCTGTAATCGCATTGAAATAAATTGCAATTCTATCATTGCGGTCGAATTCTTTTAAGCGTTTGAAATAATCATCATTGCTTTTTAAGATTTTTTTGCGTGCGTCTGCTTCTAATACTTCTCTGGATTTTAATTTAACCGTATCACTTTTCTCTTTTGCCTTAGTTTGGTTATCCATCATTTCCGCCACTCTGGCAAGTGCTTGGTATTTCAATGATTTTCTCCATTCTTCTTTTAAAGCGTTTTTATCTTTTGCATAGTCGATTTTCTCAGCATCTAACTGCAACGATTCATCGGTAGTAAAGTCAAATGGTTTGGAAAGAATATCAGTATAATAAGCTTTTGCTTCATCTACCCTTTGATTGATAATTTCGAAGGACTTATCAAAAAAGGCGAATGTTCCTTTGTTGATGTCTTCATCAATCAGTTTATCAAATTTTTTAAGTTCGTCTACATCCGACTGGATTAAAAACTTTTTATTGTAATCTAAACGCTGAAGATATAACTTATATACTTTTTGGGAAAAATCGTTATCAACGACTTGTGGAGAATAATGAACACTGTTGAGACTTTGAATTAAAATTTGTTCAATTGCCTCTTCTTTTTTATCCGATTGAACAATCAGAGTTGCAGATACTAAAGCGATAGCGATAGTTGGGATGAGGATTAGTATTCTTCTAGATTTTATCATAGATGGTAAGGATAAGGAATTGAAACGAATTACGCCCTTGTATAGTGCCTACTTCAAAACTGAATGCTTAGGGTAACAACGAAATTATGATTTGTTTATGATTTATACTTGTTTTTACTGTTTTTTATACGACAAAAATGATAAACGGTTGTTTAAAAAGTTGTTCTCTTCCTTTAGATTAATAAAGAAGCAAATTTCCATAAATACTGTCAAATTTTGTTCCAACAATTATTGTCCGCTTATTTTGAAGTTTCAGTGTAAGAAATTTAGAAAAAAAAATCATTAAAAATCAAGTACGGCTTAAGGCTGAAATAAATTAATGAATCTATACCCAACCTGCTATTTTCCTTTCCTAACAGGAAACATCTGACGAATAGCAGCAAAACCACTTCTTGAACTTTCGGTAAATACACCTTGGCTAGCATTTTTAATTTCTTCTATTGAATAAAAAGCTGTTGGATTGTATTTTCGAATTAATTCGGACACTTCTCTTACATTCTTTCGTTTGATAATAGTGAAAATCATTTTCACCGGTCCAACTGCTCCTTGTGCATCTACTATTGTAATTCCATGATTTTCTTTTTTCAAGGCATCCAATAATTCAGCACAATCTTGATTTGTGATAATACGAATCACTTGCAAACCCAATGCTAATTTTTCTTCTATCCACAAACCTACAAATGTTCCTGTTGCAAACCCTCCAGCCCATGCCAAATAGCAAGCGATGTTGTTTAAGTTTTTCATCACTTGAGCCACTACAATAATCCAAATAAGCACTTCAAAAAAGCCAAGCAATGGAACTATTTTTCGAAAGCCTTTTGAAATAAACACATGGCGAATAGTTCCTAAACTAACATCACAAATACGAGAGAAAAATATAATCAATGGAAGTGTAACCCAAGCATGATAATCAAAATTGCCTAAAGCATCATAAAACATTTTTCTAAAATTAAATTTATTGTGTAAAAGTAAGAGCAAAAAAAATCCTCTGTGGATGCAGAGGATTTATTAACTAACAATGAATTGTTTATTTCACAATTACCATTTTATTGGTCTTTCGTTTTTTATCTGCCGTTAAGCTATAATAGTAAATACCTGATTTTAAATTCTTTTTATTGAAAGGAATTGAATGCTTCCCTTCCTGCATTAGCTCATTTATAAGCGTTTCCTGCAATCTTCCATAAGCATCCCAAATTTGTAAATTCACATTTGCTTTAGTACTCAAAGTAAATTCAATGGTTGTATTATCAATAACAGGGTTAGGATAATTTATCAATTGCAACTCACTTTTAGATGCTACAATGTCTTTTACAGTAACAATATTGTTAACGCTGGTAATGGTAGTAGAATAAATTCCACTGGCATGCGTAGCAACAACAATCAATCCATCAGAAGAACGAGTTTCAATCATATCGCAAACCGAATTGCCAATGGTGCTTGTGCCTTGTTGTACCCAAGCAGTTGCAATTCCGTTCAATGTATCGGTTGCATACAATCCGGTGCTAGTTGCCAACAAATAAACGATACCATCAGCAACATGTAAAATACTTGCCCATCGAACAGAAGGGCTTGAAATAGAAGATGCCTCTAAATTGCCTCCGGCTTTCGCCCAAGTTGTTCCACCATTTTGTGAATAAAAAACGCTGTATGAACCATAATTCGAAAAAGTAACAATTATTTTGTTTCCATCTAATGGATCTGCTGCAATGCAACTAACATAACCAGCGGGAAAAACAACTCCACCGGTAGTAGGTGTAATATCTACAGGTGTTGGAGTTCCTACGTTGGCATTGTCGACACGAAACACTCGTTTATTATCGGTTCCGTAATACACTCTGTTTGCCGGAGTTTTACATGCAGTAACAGCAGTAATGGTTGAATTAACAGCTGGAACAGAATCTACAAATTGCACCCAGTTAGTAGAAATAGAGTCCCAATTTCCAATCATTGGAATACCTGATAAATCATTGTTACGCCATAAATATTTTCCTCCGGCCAAATACATATAATTGTTATTATTTGGATCCAGTGTATATGGATTAATAAATTCAGGTTTTTTTAATCCTATAGGATCGATACGTGCAAAGGATGTAACTGCACCAGCTCCATCCAAAGTAGCTTTCATCATTTTTGCATTTTGAATGGAGAAATAATAATTTGTTCTACCGTCAGCAATAGCACAATAAGAACCATCACCTCCACGAGGTTGAACCCATGGCGAAGTAGGAACAGCATTGTTTGTAAACCAACTTCCATTATCTTGAGCACCGGCAATAATTACATCGTTACCTGGAGTAGCATGATCAATTGCAACCGTATAAAACATAGAAGTTAAATAACCATTGTTCAAAGGTTGCCATACAACAGCCGCTGCTGTATCATTCAACGTTTTGAAAATACCTCCATCGTTATAACTAAACATTACATCAGGATTGGATGGCAAGAATTCTAATCCATGTTGATCGGGATGATGATTTGCATAGGAGTTAATTACCGGCAATGCAGAAAATTGCTGATAACCACCAATGAATGTTGTATTTGTTGAATCTTGAAAACCACTTGTAGAACGATATAAATTTGTTCCACCAATGTAAACGGTATTTGTACTTCCCGGCTTCACACGTACTACCATATCGTAAGAACCTTGCACTTGCCATCTATCAAATTGTCCGCCTGTATTTGGCAAGTTAATTGAAAGGTCTTGCCAAACTCCACCAGCACCTGCGCCTGAACCGGAGATGTAAGTATATTTCCATAAACTATTCCATTCAGGTGTCCCCAAATAATTGAATGTTACTTTTCCAAAGCCCGGAGTATTCGCTAAAAAATAAACTTCGTTCTCATTGTTAGGATTTATTCCACTCACGATCCGGTTATACGCTGTAGGAAATCCGACAGGTATAATGTTTGTAAATGCAGAGCCTGTTGAATCCGAGCGCCAGATCCCTTTTTTAATTCCGTCATCACTTAATGTCGCATAAACAACACC
>JAYVZC010000113.1:0-2041 GCA_043783695.1 Bacteroidota bacterium | reverse complement strand
TTATGTATAGAAAACTATATCAAATGGTTTTGTGACGATGTATGGTGTTAATTCGAATTTGGACTGCTATGCTGTGTCTCCTTTGGAGACCAAATTAGAATTATTAACTTATACAAAGATATTAAAAACTAAGATAACTAGGTTTTTAACAGAGAGCGTTCTTTACGATTATTTGAGAAATTTCTTCTGTTTTCTTGACCATTTTCTTCGGGTTTTTTGTCGTTTTTTCTTGTATTTTTTTCCTCATTTTCTATGTTAGAAAAATACGAAAAAACTAAGAACAATCAATCCGTAATTAAAATATTACGAAATAAATTGAGATGTACTAAACGCGTAGAAATCAGTTTTTAATTTTTCCAAATCCGTAAATACCAAAACCTTGAAATTTCTGTGAATTTGAGCGTACTTTTTTACGGAGACGAAAAAACATTCTCATTACCAAAACCTAGAAATTTCTGTGAATTTGAGCGTACTTTTTTACGGTTGTTGAGAAAAATATAGAGACGAAAAAATAGACGGCTAGCTATTTTGTACACATTCATAAAATAATATCGCCTAAACCTCAGCATAATCAAGTGGATTATTTAGAGCAATTTCATTAGCAATTTAATCATCTTTGATAAATTGCTGTGAGATAATCAATTTAACATTACCTGCAGGACAGAATTTCTCCAAGTCTGAAACTATAACATACTGACAGTCGTACTTATCACGATATATCTGACAATTGCGCTGCAAGAATGGTGTTTACAGCTTACAAGTACCGCATACAAGATAGGAGATGTAAAAATGTGGTCATTATTTTTTTGCGAATCATGAAGATTTTTATTAATTTTTTGTGATGAAAATATTGCTTAATTAATGCATTAATGAGGCCAGAAAAAGTGAATTTTAATATTATTTTACTGCCAATTTCGGCGTAAGAAAAATTCCTTTAATCACTTGAAGTATTTATGATTTCCCGAAAAACAGAAAAAATTGGAAAAATAGTTTCTTCGCTAAAAATCACGGAATTTTGTGGAACAAAAAAATTACGAAAAAAATCTGGAAATAGGTTTTCACGACCAGCTAAAATAGATAAGCAGTAAATTTGATTAAATATGGTTACAAACAAGCAATTTAATGACTGCGTCTTATTTAATCCTATTAGTAATATATTTATCATTGTTTTTTACCTTATTAAAGGCTATTTTCCTCATAATACGATTAAATCCGAAAATAAAAAATAAATGTTTTCTTTTTGTTTTTCATGATACTAGTTCACATTATTATCATTATTATTGCTATTTTTATTCACATAAACATCACTACTTGTTACTTTCTGTTTCAATAAATGAAAAAAACGAAAACTACATACAAGTACAAGAGCTAATCTAAAGTCTCGTGGTAACCGCAGATGGCAGTACACGTGCCATCCAACCGTCTTCTACACCGTACACAAACCATTCAAAAGCGGTAGGAGAGTTAATATCAATAGCATCCGATTCTCGCAATTCCTTAATTACAGAATCTCGCAAATCGTACGTACATCTCCAATTAGGATATTTAGTCTGAAAATCTGAAACCCCTTTGTTGACATTTTTAGTACAATATACACTTAGAGATCCTAGTTTAAACTTAGCCGAAGGGAAATAAGTTTTAAGTTTTATTGTTAACTTCTTATAGCCAAGTTCACATTTCTGAAGTATGCCAGCTACAGTAGTGTCGTTTGCATTATTGGAACTATCCTGCTCCCTTCTGCAGGTACCTGATGCAATCGACAGTTTCATCTTGCCGGTTTTGATTTGAAGCGCGTTTACAGTAAAGACACCATCGTCACTATCTGTTGTCAACCAGAATCTGTCGATACCGGTTTCACCTACCCATGTAATGAGCATATCACACAATTGATGAATGTCGTCAGGTTTCGATTCTAGGCCGTCGACCACAAGCCTCGCATTTTTGCCGGAAAGATGCAGGCTTCCAGCATCGCTCACCCCAATTTCATCTTTAATGTTATCGCATATGAACGCTTCGTTTGCGTGGCCTGGTGTGCCTCCAT
>JAYVZC010000112.1:0-4978 GCA_043783695.1 Bacteroidota bacterium | reverse complement strand
GTAGCTATTGGTGGAGATGGAACATTTAAAGGAGCTTTAGAGTTTAGCAAACTATGCAACATTCCTTTTGTTGGTTGTCCGGGCACAATAGACAATGATTTAAGAGGAACAGATTTTACAATTGGTTACGATACAGCAATCAATACTGTTGTAGAAGCTGTAGACAAAATAAGAGATACAGCTGAAAGTCACGATCGTTTATTTTTTGTTGAGGTGATGGGACGAGATGCTGGATTGATTGCCTTGCGAAGCGGAATAGGTGTTGGTGCTGAAAGTATTTTAATTCCTGAAAAAAAGACGGATGTTGAAGATCTAATCAAACGATTAGAAAACGGCAGAAAAAATAAATCTTCGAAAATTATTATTGTTGCTGAAGGTGAAGAAGCTGGTGGAGCATTTGCAATTGCAGAAAAAGTAAAAAAACGCTTACCCGATTATGATACTCGTGTGACTATTCTTGGACATATTCAAAGAGGAGGAAATCCTTCTGCTATGGATAGAGTAAATAGTAGTCGAATGGGTTTTGCTGCTGTTGAAGCATTAATGGAAGGCGAAAAAAGAGTTATGATTGGAATCGTAGATAAAAACATTGTGTATACTAAATTTGAAAATGCGGTCAAACATACTCAGGAATTAAATCCCGATCTAATGAGGATGGTTGGGATCTTGTCTTTATAGATAGTTCTCTGACACTTCGACTACGCTCAGTGTGACGGAGCGAAAGAGCGTACTTAAAATTATTCAACGATAACTTTGACGTCATCCTGAGCATTCTGCGTTGTAGCAGACACATCGAAGGAAAAGCGAACAAAAGTTGAATAGGACAACACTATTTCTAATTAGTAAACAAAATCATTTTTCGATTGTTATATACTCATGCTAAAAAAACACTTTTTCTTTTTCCTTATATTCACAACTACAATCAGCAGCTGTACTTTTTTTCGTCCTCGCCCGCCTAAATTATTTAAACGCGCATTAAAAAATCAACCTTATGATGTAATTATTGTCCCTGGTTGTCCTTACGATGGCAAAGAATGGTCAACCGCCATGAAAGGACGTGTGACTTGGGCTGATTACCTTATTGAAAAAGGAATAGCAAAGAATGTTATTTTCTCGGGAGGAGCGATTTATTCTCCTTATGTTGAAGGAAAAGTAATGGCATTGTTCGCAGAAGAACTAGGAACTCCCAAAGAAAAAATCATAATCGAAGACCAAGCACAACACAGCACCGAAAATATTTATTACTCTTACCAGATTGCAAAAAAAATGGGCTTTACTAAAATTGCGATTGCATCAGACCCGTTTCAATCAAATTTGCTTATGCGTTTTACACGTATAAGGTTTAAATTACCGATTGCTCACATTCCTTTTGTGATTGACACTCTTGCAAAAATTGATGACGTTCATCCAGTCATTGATGCCAGCTCCGCAAAAGTGGAAAACTTCAAACCCATCACCGAAACTCAAACAAGTCGTTACCGCAGACGAGGAACTATGGGTAAGAATATTAAGTTTGAGAAAGAGTAGTATTCCCAATAAATAATCTATAATAATTAATTACCTTCGGTTTGCAGAAGCTTTTGTTTTAGGATGATAAGAAACCAATGATGATATGTTGGAAAATAAATTTTGTAGGCTCTGTATCAGCAAATAAGTGCAACATGAAAACATTGAAATGGAGTAGTATTCTGGTAATAATTATTGGTCTTCTATCTTGGCTGGGTTATAGAGAATATGTTAAATATCAAATAGAGCACATGTTTGACAATGAAGACCCATATGCCAAAGAAAAAAGAGTTTTAATTGATTCTTTAGTATTTAATAATAACATAATTATTTATAGATTTTCATATGATTCAGGTGTGTTCCGACATTCAGAAGACTTTCTATCAATATGTACAGATAAAAAAATGGTCTCGAAGGAGAATTCATTTTTTAGTTCAGGAGCAATTAGTTCAATAAGCAAACTTGGAAGTGATAGTCTTCTAATAAAATTGACTGATGTCGCAGATTATAAAATAGATTCATCTAAATTAATAATTCCATGCAAAATTGAATCTGAGTATAGCGGCATTGATATACCTCGTTCGAAAAGGCTCAATATTCCAATAAAATAATAAGGTTGAAAGATGCTAGGGCATAGTTTTATACAAGAAGAAGTTCCAAGGGAAAACAATGCGGTTCGAACACTTATTCAAACTCTTTTTATACTCCTCCTTTTCTCCTGAAACCAAACCTTCGGTAAACCGATTATGCTAATCTAGTAATTTTTGGTTCATATAATCGTCACTGAATCATGGATTGGCTAGAATTTTGAATTATTTGTAGCTCAAATAAAGACAATTTAGGGCTCAATATTTGGCAATAAAGACATTTTAAGCTCATTTTTTAGCAAAATGCAGCTCAACTTACATCATTTTTGAGCTATAATTCGTATATTTGTGAGCTACAAAATTACACTTATGGCTAAAATAAATAAAGAATTAGGCAATATTATACTGGATTTTATCAAACAAAATCCATTGATTTCATCAAAACAAATTGATGATGGACTCAATAATGCTTTTGGATACGCTACAATAAAAAGAGCACTTCAAAATCTGGTCGCAGAAAATTTTATTACAATTTCTGGCAGAGGGAAAAGTACAAAATATGAAGTTAGTCGGACCTACGAACTTATTCGAAACATAAATGTAGAAGAGTATTTTCAAAAAGAGATTGACGAAAGAAAAATTCAAGATCAATTTAATCACTCTCTTATTAGGGAAGTATTAAGTAATGCTCCCTTGTTTACCGAAAGCGAGTTGCATCATTTAACTGAACTGCAAAATCAATACAGAGAAAACATTTCTAAACTTACTGAGACTCAATATAAAAAGGAACTGGAACGATTGGCGATTGATTTGAGCTGGAAGTCATCACAAATAGAAGGTAACACATATTCTCTATTGGAGACAGAACGCCTACTGAAAGAGAAGGAAGCTGCTGTAGGAAAGACAAAAGATGAGGCAACAATGCTTTTAAATCATAAAGTAGCTTTGGATTTTATTATTGATCATCCAACGTACGTAAAACGTTTATCGCTTTCTGGAATTGAAGATATCCATAGTCTCTTGGTAAAAGAGTTAGACATAGATCGAAATATAAGAAGAAGTAAAGTGGGTATTTCTGGCACCAATTATAAACCATTGGATAATGAGTTTCAGATTAAAGAAGCTTTAGAAGAATTGTGTGAATTAGTAAACAAGGAAGAAAATGTTTTTGCAAAAGCATTATTTGTTTTGGTATTAATTTCATACATACAAGCATTTGCAGATGGCAACAAAAGAACAGCTCGTATCATTAGTAACGCAATTTTAATGAATAATAACTATTGTCCTATTTCTTTTAGAACAGTTGACTCAATTGATTATAAAAAAGCAATGCTTATTTTTTATGAGCAGAATAATATAAGTGGATTCAAAAAAATATTTATAGATCAATTTGAATTTGCAGTTAAAACATATTTTTAAGAACTTATTTACGAATTTGTTCTTTTTTAGCTTTTAAATACTTTTCCACACAACCATTATTCGGCCTTATAAAATATACTTTGTGTGTATATTTGTTCAATGAGTCGCACCACCTATTTTGTTGATGTAATTTTACCTTTATCTGTTCCCAATTTGTACACTTATCGTGTTCCTTTTGAGTGGAATGATTCTATCGCAATAGGCAAAAGAGTGGTAGTTCAATTTGGGAAAGGGAAATTATATTCAGCTCTTGTTAGAACCATTCATGAAAATCCTCCTAAACAATACGCTGCAAAATACATCGATTCCATTTTGGACGATTCTCCGATCGTGAATCAAAAACAATTTGAGCTTTGGGATTGGATGAGCGGTTATTACATGTGTAACATTGGCGAAGTAATGATTGCAGCATTGCCGGGCGGACTGCGTTTGTCGAGTGAGACTAAAATTTTATTGAATCAAAATTATAAAGAACAATCCGCGAGTATTGAATTAAGCGACAAAGAA
The DNA here is from genome assembly GCA_043783695.1 of Bacteroidota bacterium. Lineage (GTDB taxonomy): Bacteria > Bacteroidota > Bacteroidia > 2-12-FULL-35-15 > 2-12-FULL-35-15 > 2-12-FULL-35-15. The sequence continues at coordinate 959 of JAYVZC010000112.1, read as the reverse complement.
TATTTAATTGTAGATGCATTGGAAATTCGACAAGTTTTAACGCTTACCGATATCTCAGGAATTATAGAACAGAAAATTGTTTATCCCATTATAAAATCACTTATTGAAAAAGGTGTTGTTGTTTTACTTGAAGAACTAAAAGAAAAGTTTAAGCCTAAAATTGAAAGTTATGTTAGGATAACAGATTTTGCAGACAATGAAGAAAATCTGAAAACTATTTTTGATGCCTTGGAAAGAAAAGCTCCAAAGCAATTGGATGTGGTAATGGCTTATGTTACTTTGTCGAAACGCTATTCGAAAGAAAGAGTGGAAGTAAAAAAAACCGACATTCTAAAAATGGTAGATGGATCAGAAGCAGCTTTGAAATCATTGGTCAAAAAAAATACATTTGAAATGTATGAACGTGAAGTTGGAAGATTGGCAAGTTTCGAAAATGAAAACAAAATTTCAAATCTGAACGAAGAGCAGCAAAAAGTATTAGAGTCGATCAACACTCAATTTTTCGGAGAACAAAAGAATAATGGCAAAGAAGAAAAGTCCGTAAGCGAGGATTCCTCCCTCTCCTGTCACCCTGAGCGGAGTCGAATGGGTGGAAAGGGCAGGGGTGAGGTCGATGTAGTTCTTTTGCATGGTGTCACTTCCTCCGGCAAAACAGAAATTTATGTAAAGCTGATTGAACAAGCCATTTCAGAAGGAAAGCAAGTTTTGTATTTGCTTCCAGAAATTGCATTGACAACCCAGATCATTAATCGTTTAAGAAAATACTTTGGCGAAGCCGTTGGTGTTTATCACAGTAAGTTCAATGAGAATGAAAGAGTAGAGATTTGGAATGGTGTTCTGAAAGCTGGGAGAGTGGAGAGTGGAGAGCGGAGTAACTCCAAACTCCCGACTCCCGACTCCCAACTAATTATCGGTGCTCGCTCAGCATTATTTCTCCCATTCAGTAATTTAGGATTGGT